>NZ_JACAOM010000062.1:0-26865 GCF_013386245.1 Pseudomonas sp. 21615526
CTGATACACCGCATTCGCGAGCAAGCCCGCTCCCACATTTTGATCGGTTTCGTTAGATAGATCAGATAATAAAAAAGAGATTTCCTTATGTCCGAAATACTCTGGCAACCCTCCCCCGAACGCATCCACAACACCCGGATGGATCAGTTCCGGCGCTTCATCAATGATCGCCATGCCTTGCAGATCAGCGACTACCCGGCCCTGCACCAGTGGAGCATCGACCAGCGCCCGGACTTCTGGCAGTCGATTGTCGAGTTTTTTGAGGTGCAGTTCCGCACGCCGCCCAGCGCGGTGCTGATCGAAGACGCCGAGATGCCCAGCGCCCAGTGGTTTCCCGGCGCTACCCTGAACTTTGCCGAACACCTGCTGCGCCGCCGCGACGATCACCCCGCCGTGGTCGCGATCAGCGAAGACGGCCAGCGCGAGCAACTGACCTACGCCGAACTGGCCCGCCATGTCGCCGGCCTGCAACGCAGCCTGCGGGCGGCCGGCGTGGGCGTGGGGGACCGGGTGGCCGCGTGCATGCCCAACACCTGGCAAACCCTGGTGGGCATGCTCGCCACCACCAGCCTCGGCGCCATCTGGTCGTGCTCCTCGCCGGACTTCGGCACCCAGGGCGTGATCGACCGCTTCGGCCAGATCGAACCCAAGGTGCTGATCACCTGCGCCGGTTACCGCTACGCCGGCAAGGTCATCGACCAAAGCAGCAAGCTCAATGAAATCCTCGAACGGCTGCCGTCCCTGCAACAATTGATCATCGTGCCGTATGCCCGCCCGCAAGCCCGGCCCGAGGATTATCAGACCCGGGCCCACGTCGCACTCTGGGACGACTTCTACAGCCCCGGCGGTGAGCCCGATTTCGTCGCCGTGCCCTTCGATCATCCGCTGTACATCCTCTATTCCAGCGGCACCACCGGCGTGCCCAAGTGCATCATCCACGGCACCGGCGGCGTGCTGCTCACCCACCTCAAGGAGCACGGCCTGCACGCCGACCTGTCGCGGGACGACTGCCTGTTCTACTACACCACCTGCGGCTGGATGATGTGGAACTGGCTGGTATCGGTACTGGCCATCGGCGCCACGGCGGTGCTGTATGACGGCTCGCCGTTTCACCCCGGGCCGGAACGCCTGATGGACCTGATCGACCAGGAAAAAATCAGCGTGTTCGGCACCAGCCCCAAGTTCCTCGCCACCCTGGAGAAGGCCGGGCTGCAACCGCGGCTGAGCCATGACCTGGGCAGCCTCAAGGGCCTGATTTCTACCGGCTCGCCGCTGTCGCCCCAGAGCTACGACTACGTGTACCGCGAGATCAAGCCCGAGCTGTGCCTGTCGTCGATGTCGGGCGGCACCGACATCGTGTCCTGCTTCGTGATCGGCAACCCGGTGCTGCCGGTGCGCCGTGGCGAGATGCAGTGCAAGAGCCTGGCAATGGCTATCGAAGTGTGGGACGACCAGGGCCACCCGCTGGTGGGCGAAAAAGGCGAACTGGTGTGCACCCGGCACTTCCCGGCAATGCCCATCGGCCTGTGGAATGACCCGCACCAGGAAAAACTGCGGGCCTCGTATTTCAGCCAGTTCCCGGGCGTGTGGGCCCAGGGCGACTACGCCGAACAGCGACCCAATGGCAGCTTGCTGATCCATGGCCGCTCGGACGCCGTGCTCAACCCCGGCGGCGTGCGCATCGGCACCGCAGAGATCTATCGCCAGGTGGAAAAAGTGCCTCAGGTCCTGGAAAGCCTGGCCATCGGCCAACGCTGGCAGGATGACGTGCGGGTGGTGCTGTTTGTGCGCCTCAACGATGGCATCGAACTGGACGACGGCCTGGAGCAGCAGATCCGCCAGGTGATCCGCGCCAACACCACGCCGCGCCACGTGCCGGCGAAGATCCTCGCGGTGACGGATATCCCGCGCACCATCAGCGGCAAGATCGTCGAGCTGGCGGTGCGCAACGTGGTGCATGGCGAGGCGGTCAAGAACACCGACGCACTGGCCAACCCCGAAGCGCTGGAGCAATTTCGTGATCGCCGGGAGCTGGCAGAAAGATGAAACGTTTTAGCCTTTAAGCACTCATTTGAAGACAAACCCCTCAAGCATGCTATTTTTCGAGGGTGGAAAGCCGGCCCCGGGTCGCGGGATAATCGGCTTTTGTCATTCTTCAAGCGTTACGCGCAGGGCATTTACATGAACGTATCACCCACCGGCAGCGAGGCCGCAGCACTGATTGCGCGGCTGGACTGGGCACGAAGCCCCCTCGGTGACGCCATTGATTGGCCGCAAAGCCTCCGTACAGCCGTGGACATCGTGATCCATTCACCGATGCCGATGCTGTTGCTGTGGGGCGCCGAACTCACCCAGATCTACAACGATGGCTTCGCGATGCTGGCGGGCAACAAGCACCCGGCCGCCTTCGGCCAACCGGCTGACCTGATCTGGCCTGAGCTCAAGCCGTTTACCGACCCGATCTACAGCGCCGTCCTCATGGGCCAGGTGCGCACCTTCACCGAGCAGCGTTTCGTCCTGCAGCGCAACGACCGCGACACCGAGATCTGGCTCGACCTGACCTACAGCCCGATTCGCGACGAACGTGGCGAGGTCGCCGGGATCCTGATTACCGCCATCGAAACCAACGAGCGCCGGCGCATCGCCCTGGAACTGCAGCAGCGCACCGAGAACAGCCTCAAGGCCCAGCGCAACACCGAGCAACGCCTGCAGCTGGCCCTGGCCGCCACCGATGCCGTGGGCACCTGGGACTGGGATATCGGCGAAGACCGCTTTATCGCCGACGCCCATTTCGCCCAACTGCACGGTGTTGACCCGTGCGACGCCGACCTGCTGCCCATCAGCGACTACCTGCAAGGCGTGCACCCCGAAGACCGTGGCATGGTGGCCCGCAGCATCAAGCACTGCATCACCCACGGCACCGAGTACGCCGAGGAATACCGCCTGCAGCGCGCCGACGGCGAAGTGCGCTGGGTGTTTGCCCGGGGCCGCTGCTACAAGGACCACCATGGCCGACCGGCGCGTTTTCTCGGCGCCGCCCTCGACCTGACCGAACGCAAGCACACCGAACAGGCCCTGCGCCAAAGCCAGACCGAGCTGCAACTGATCATCAACGCCATGCCGGTGTTGATCGGTTATGTCGACCACGAGCAGCGTTTTCGCCTGAACAACAGTGCCTACCTGGACTGGTACGGCATGACCCCGCAGGAGCTGTACGGCAAGAGCATCCGCGAAGTCGTGGGCGACGAAATCTATGCCGGGCGCGTCGACAAGATCGAGGCGGCACTCAAGGGCAAGGCCTGCAGTTTTGTCACCGTCACCCCGCACCATGACGGGCGGCCACGCCACGCGCTGATGAAGTACCTGCCGCGTTTCAGCGCTGACGGCTCAGTCAACGGTTTCTATATTTTTGTAATCGACGAGACCGAGCGCAAACTGACCGAAGAAGCCCTGCGCCACCTCAACGAAAACCTCGAAGAGCGCGTCAGCCAGCGCACCCAGGCCCTGGCCGAAGCCAACCAGCGCCTGCAAAACGAGATGTTCGAGCGCGAGCGTGCCGAAGACGCCCTGCGCCATGCCCAGAAGATGGAAGCGGTCGGCCAGCTCACCGGCGGCATCGCCCATGACTTCAACAACATGCTCACCGGGATCATCGGCAGCCTGGACCTGATGCAACGCTATATCGCCGCCGGGCGCAGCGACGAGATCGGCCGTTTCACCGACGCCGCCGTATCCTCGGCTCATCGCGCCGCTGCGCTGACCCATCGCCTGCTGGCCTTCTCCCGCCGCCAATCCCTGGACCGCAAGCCGGTCGACCCGAATCAATTGGTGGCGTCCCTGGAAGACCTGTTCCGCCGCACCAAGGGCGCGCACATCGAACTCAAGGTGCAACTGGGCACCGACGTGTGGCCGGTGAACACCGACGCCAGCCAGCTGGAAAACGCCCTGCTCAACCTGGTGATCAACGCCCGCGATGCGATGCCCGACGGTGGGCAATTGTGCATCGAGACCGCCAACAGCTACCTCGACGGCACCGACATCACCACCCTGGAACCGGTCAAGGCCGGCGACTATGTGATGCTCGGCGTGAGCGACAACGGCGCCGGCATGACCGCGAAAATCCTCGCCAAGGCCTTCGACCCGTTCTTCACCACCAAGCCCATCGGCCAGGGTACCGGCCTTGGGCTGTCGATGATCTATGGGTTTGCACAGCAATCCGGCGGCCACGTGACCATCCAAAGCGAACCGGGCCAGGGCACCTGCGTGCGCCTGTACCTGCCGCGCCTGCATGGCACGGCACTGGAGCGTACCACGCCCGCTACCCAGGGCGAAGCCCCGGTAGCGCTGGAAGGCGAAGCCGTGGTGGTGGTCGAGGACGACCCGGCAGTGCGGATGCTGGTGGTGAATGTGCTGGATGAACTGGGCTACACCGCACACCAGGCGGCGGATGCACGGGCGGCGCTGCCGTTGCTGGAGTCCGACTTGCGCGTGGATTTGCTGGTGACTGATGTGGGCTTGCCGGGGATGAACGGCAGGCAACTGGCGGAAATCGCCCGGCAACACCGGCCGGACCTGAAGGTGCTGTTCATGACCGGTTACGCCGAGAAAGCCGCCGAGCGCCAGGGGTTCCTGGAGGAAGGCATGGACATGGTGGCCAAGCCGTTTTCGATTGACCTGCTGGCCAACAAAATCCGCAGCATGATCAGCTCAGAGGCCTGACTTCAGGCATAATCGCGCGCCGTTTCACATCAGGACCGATCAATGAAAGCCCAAGCCCGTCACATTCTGGTGAAAACCAGTGAGGAAGCCGAACAGCTCAAGCAGCGTATTGCCAAGGGCGAAGCGTTTGATGTGTTGGCCAAGAAGTACTCCACCTGCCCTTCCGCCAAGCGCGGCGGTGATTTGGGTGAAGTTCGGCCGGGGCAGATGGTGGGGGTGATTGATGCGGTGATCTTCAAGAAGCCCGTGAAGGTGGTTCATGGGCCGATCAAGAGCAAGTTCGGGTATCACCTGGTGCAAGTGTTTTACCGCGATTGATGGCTGATCGTTCCCACGCTCCGCGTGGGAATGCCTCACCTGACGCTCTGCGTCCGCTCTTGGGACGCAGAGCGTCCCTGGCTGCATTCCCACGCGGAGCGTGGGAACGATCAGCGTCAGTCTCGGGGAATGAGTGCACCTGGCACCTGAATCACCCGGCTCGCCAACCGATGCCCGGCCAGTGCTGCATCCTGCGGCGAGCCGCCCTTGAGCCGACTGGCCAGGTACGCCGCACTGAACGAATCCCCCGCCGCCGTGGTGTCTACCACCTTCTCCACCACCAACGCCGGCACCTCGAATCGCTCACCGTCACAGCGAATCAAACACGCATCCGCGCCCCGCTTGAGCACCACCTCGGCAATCGCCGGGTACGCCGCAAACACCTGCTCGCTGTCTTCATAGCCGAACAACGCCCGTTCGTCATCCTCGGTCAGCAAGGCGATATCCACCTCGGCCAACACCGCGTGATACGCCGCCCGTGCGGCGCCCACGCTTGCCCACAGGCGTGGCCGGTAGTTGTTGTCGAACACCACCTTGCCGCCGCGCTTGCGGGTTTCGACCAGGGTTTCCAGCAGGCGCGCACGGCCCACTTCGCCCAGCACCGCCAGGGTGATGCCGCTGAAATACACCACGTCGTACGTCGGCAACGCTGCCAGGATCGGCTCGGCCGCTGGTGTGGTGAAGCAGTCGCGCACGGCCGCTTCATTGCGCCAGTAGAGGAATTTGCGCTCGCCGTTGGCATCGGTCTGGATGCAGTACAAACCCGGCAGGCGCCCGGGCAGGCGCTGGACCATGCCCAGGCCCAGGCCTTCTTCGGCCCAGTGCTTGCACATGGCATCGCTGAAGCTGTCATCGCCCAGGGCGGTGACGTAGTCGACGGTGCTCGGTTCACCCAGCTCGCGGCGCAGGTAGACGGCGGCGTTCAGGGTGTCGCCGCCGAAGCTTTGTTGCAGGCTGCCGTCGGCGCGGTGTTGCAGTTCGATCATGCATTCGCCGATGAGGGCGATGCGGGGTTTTGTGTTCATGCCTGGGGTCTCTCGATGTACTGGAGGGCCTCTTCGCGAGCAAGCCCGCTCCCACATTTGAATGCATTTCAACTGAAGGAACTCGGTCGAATGTGGGAGCGGGCTTGCTCGCGAAAGGCGCGACTCGGTCTAGAAGCAGGTATGCAGGCTTTCGATCACCTGCAATTGCTCATCCACCAGATTACCCACTTGCCACTTGTCGAAGGTCAGGCACGGGTGGGATGTGCCGAAGGAGATGATGTCGCCAATGCGCAACTCAACCCCCGGTGCGACGACCATGAACGCATGCTGGTCCATCACGGCGGTGACCTTGCACGCGGTCACGTCATCACCCTCGGCTGGCAGCACGCCAGCCTTGTAGCGCTTGAGCGGTACCGGCAGGCCGGCGTCGTAGGCGACGTCGCGCTTGCCCAGGGCGATCACCGCGAAGCCCGGCTCCGGCAGCGATTGCACGTGGGCCCAGACTTCCAGCGCCGGGCGCAGGCCTTCGTTGAGGTCGCTGCGACGGTCCAGTACGCAGCACTGCGCGTCTTTGTAGATGCCGTGGTCGTGAGCCACGTAGCTGCCCGGGCGCAATACGCTGAGGAAACGGCCAGCGGCGTTCTGGGCTTCGAAGGATTCGGCAATCAGGTCGTACCAGGCCGACCCCGAGGCGGTAATGATGGGCTTGGCCAGGTCGAAGGCGCCGCTGTTTTGCAGGTCGACGGCCAGGCGTACCAGGGAGGCGGCGAATTCGCGGATGCCACTGATGGCGTGCTCGCCATGGATCACCCCTTCGTAGCCTTCGATGCCGGTGAGGGCCAGCGCAGGCTGGGCCTTGATCGCCTTGGCCAGGTCGAGCACCTGTTGTTCGGTGCGGCAACCGCAACGCCCGCCGACCACGCCGTATTCAATCATCACGTTCAAGCGCAAGCCACGGGCGGCGAAGAACAGGCCCAGGTCGGCGACGTTGTCCGGGTGGTCGACCATGCAGTGGAAGTCGAATTCGGGGTCGGCCAGCAGGTCGGCGATCAGCGCCATGTTCGGCGCGCCCACCAGTTGGTTGGCCATCAACACCCGGCGAACCCCACCGGCGTACGCAGCGCGGGTCTGCACGGCGTTGGCCAGGGTGATGCCCCAGGCGCCCTGCTCGATCTGCCGCTGGAACAGCGCGGGCATCATGCTGGTCTTGCCGTGAGGCGCCAATTGCGCACCGCTGTTGCTGACGAAATCCTGCATCCAGCGGATGTTGTGTTCCAGGGCGTCACGGTGCAACACCAGGGCTGGCAGGCTGACGTCACGGACCAGATGTGCACCGATGGCGGCGGCGCCTTTTTCAACGGCATTGAAGGCAGACATAAGGGTTTCCTATTCGTTGATGCGACGGGCCAGGTTGTTCGCACTGTCGATCAGCACCCGGCGGTAGTCGTTGTAGTTTTTGATCGCATCGGCCCGTGGGGCAACGATGCACAGGGTCGCAATGCTGATGCCTTGGGCGTCCCGAACCGGGGCGGCAAAGCAGTGGGTAAAGGTGTCGGCGACACTGTCGAAAGAGAAGAATCCGTCGAGGGTAGCCTGACGGATTTGCCCGAGGAAGGTTTCCAGAGGCAGGCGCTGACCGTCCGGGAGGATGAAGTCGTCGTAGTCGATCAGGTCGATGATTTGCTGGTCGCTCAGGTGGCCCAGCAGCAGGCGGCCGGAGGCGGTCCAGGGGATCGGCGCGTTCTCGCCGATGTCTGAGGAAATGCGGAAATGCCGCTCGCCTTCGCGCATCAGGGCCACGGTGTATTTGCGGCCATTGAGCAGGCACATCTGGGCGGTTTCGTGGGTTTGGCTGACGATTTCCTGCAGGGCGTGGTCGGCTTCGCGGGTCAGGTCGAAATGGCGCAGGTGGGCCTGGCCGAGGAAGTACAGCTGACGGCCGAGGTAGACATGACCGTCCTTGCCGACGGTTTCGAGGATGCGCCGTTCCAGCAGCGAAGCCACCAGTTCGTAGACCGTGGATTTGGGGCTGCCGATGCCGCTGGCGATGTCATTCGGGCGCAGGGGCTGGCCGATTTCCTTGAGGAAATCGAGGATATCGAACGCCCGGTCGAGGCCTTTGGCGCGGCGTTTGATGGTGTCTTCGGTCATGGCAGTCGTCGGTCCCGTTTGAAGATGTAGCTATCAACACAGATCCCCTGTGGGAGCGGGCTTGCTCGCGAAAGCGGTGTGTCAGTGAATACATCTACAACTGATCCACCGCTTTCGCGAGCAAGCCCGCTCCCACATTGGGTCTCCTGTGGTCTCAAGAGACGGGCATTTAGCCTTTTTTCTTGTAGGCCACGCAATCGATCTCAACCTTGCAATCGACCATCATGTTCGCCTGCACACACGCCCGCGCCGGAGCATGTTCCGGGTTGAAGTATTCGCCGAAGACTTTGTTGAAGCTCCAGAAGTCCCGTGGGTCTTCCAGCCATACACCGACGCGCACCACGTCTTCAAGGGCGTAGCCGGCTTCTTCGAGAATCGCCACCACGTTGCGCATGGTCTGGTGGGTCTGCTCGACGATCCCGCCCGTGATGATTTCACCGTCCACCGCCGGCACCTGGCCCGACACGTACAACCAGCCATCCGCTTCCACCGCGCGGGCGAAAGGACGAGGCTGGCCGCCGCCTGCAGTGGCGCCGGTGCCGTAACGAGTAATGCTCATAATGGATCTCCTGAAGTGATGATTTAAAAACGAATGTTCTTGAGAAATTCCGCGAGTCGCGGCGATTGCGGGCGTTCGAAAATGTCTTTCGGCGGCCCTTGTTCTTCAATGCGGCCCTGGTTCATGAAGACGATCTTGTCCGAGACTTCATAGGCAAAGCGCATTTCGTGGGTGACCAGCAACATGGTCATGCCCTCTTCCGCCAAACCCTTGATTACGCTGAGCACTTCGCCCACCAGTTCCGGGTCCAGGGCCGAGGTGACTTCGTCGAACAGCATCAGGCTCGGGTTCATCGCAATCGCCCGGGCAATCGCCACGCGCTGTTGCTGGCCGCCCGACAATTGGCCCGGGAAGTGATTGCGGCGCTCCAGCAGGCCGACACGATCCAGCCATTTTTCCGCCAGTGCAACCGCCTCGTCCTTGCCCATCTTCTTGACCTTGAGCAGGCCCAGGGTGACGTTCTGCAAGGCGGTCAGGTGCGGGAACAGGTTGAACTGCTGGAACGCCATGCCGGTCATCGCGCGGTGCTGGGAGATCACCCGCTCCGGGTGGCGCACGCGCTTGCCGCCGACCTCGCTGTAGCCGATGGATTCTCCGTCGAGGGTGATCTGGCCGCCCTGGAATTCTTCCAGCAGGTTGACGCAACGCAGCAGCGTGGTCTTGCCCGAACCGCTGGAGCCGATCAATGTCACGACGTTGCCGCGCTGCATGCTCAGGTCGACGCCCTTGAGCACTTCCACCGGGCCGTACTGTTTACGCAGGCCGCGAATGTTCAGCAGTGGCTGGCTTTCTTTTGAGAGTTGGTTCATGGCAACGCCACCCGCTTTTCAATGTAACGCCCCAACAATTCGATGGCGTAGTTGATGACAAAAAACATAAAGCCTGCAAACAGGTAGAACTCCAGGGTCATGAACGTCCGGGCGATGACCTGTTGGGTGCTGAGGAGCAGCTCGGCCACACCGATCACCGACAGCAAGGTGGAAGCCTTGACGATTTCGGTGGACGAGTTGACCCAGGTCGGCAGGATCTGCCGCAGCGCCTGGGGTAACAGCACGTAGCCCAGGGATTGATAGAAGGTCAGGCCGATGGCCTTGCCCGCTTCCAGTTGCCCCTTGGGAATGGCCTGCAATGCACCGCGCACGATTTCCGAAACGTGAGAGCCGCAGAACAGCGTCAGGCCCACGGCACCGGCTTGGAACGCAGTGATCTGCCAGCCAAGCGCCGGCAGCATGTAGAAGCACGCCAATACCAGCACAAATACCGGCGTACCGCGGATCAGGTCGACGTACAGGCGAAACGGTGCGCGCATCCAGAATTTGCCGTAGGTCAGTACCAAGCCGGCGACGATGCCGATCAGGGTGCCGAAGATAATGGCCAGGGCCGAGCAGTAGACGCTGGTCTGGAACCCCGCCCAGAGGGTTTCCCGGGCGATCCACAACTCATGCAGCCAGCTGGGGGATTCGTACATGGGCGCTCCTTAGCGGCGAATTGCCAAACGCTGTTCCAGGTAACGGAGCAGCATGGCAATGAGGTAACAGGCAGCCACGTAGAGCGCGGTCGTGACCATCCAGGTTTCAATCACCCGGTAGCTTTCGACGTTGATCTTGCGGGCGTAATAGGTCAGCTCCGGCACCGCGATGGCGGCCGCGAGGGAGGTGTCCTTGAACAGCGAAATGAAATTGTTCGACAGCGCCGGCAGCACGTTGCGCAGCATCACCGGCACGGTGATGTACGCGCGGATACGCCATTCGCCCAGGCCAATGGCCAGGCCCGCTTCACGCAACCCCTTGGGAATGTTCAGCAGGCCTGCGCGGAAGACTTCGGTGAGGTAGGCACCGGCGTACAACGACAGGGTGATGATGAACGAAGGGATCTTGTCCAGCCGGATACCCAGGCTGGGCAAGGCGAAGTAGATCAACAGGATCAGCACCAGGATCGGGGTGTTGCGGATCACCGTCACATACACCGAGGCCACGATGCGCAGCGCACGGTGTTTGGACAGCATCGCAAACGCCATCAACAGGCCGATCACGCAACCGATGGCGATGGACAGCAGTGCCAGTTCAAGGCCGAGGCCGAGCCCCGCCAGCAAGCTGGGGAAATCGCGCCACACAGCGGCAAAGTTCAACTGATAGTTCATGGTCGGCAGTACCTGATTGGGGCGCCGTCAGCGACGCCCCAGGGTTTACGAATTACTTGAACTCAACCGGGAAACCGATCGCAGGCTCTGGCAGGTCCACACCGAACCATTGCTTGAACGAGGCCTTGTACATTGGGAATTCCACACCGGTCATGGCTTCATGCAGGGCGGTGTTGACGAAGTTCAGCCAGTCCTGGTCGCCACGCTTGACGGCGCACGCATAGGTTTGCGGGCTCCAGGCGTAGCTCGGGCTGCGGTAGCGGCCCGGGTTTTGCACCATCAGGTACTTGACCGAGGACTGGTCGGTGGCGGCGGTGTCGGCACGCCCGGAGTTCACGGCCTGGTACATCAGGTCGACGCTGTCGTACTGGTCGACCTTGGCTTTGGGCAATGCCTGGTGCACCAGCTCTTCGGCGTAGACGTTTTGCAGCACGGCCACGGTGACGCTGTCGCCAGCGGCCTGCAGGTCTTCGATTTCCTTGTACTTGCTGTTGGCCGGCAGCAGCAGGCCCACACCTTCGCGGTAGTACGGCAGGGTGAAGGCCACCTGCTGCGCACGGCTTGCCGTGACGGTGATGAACTGGCAGCTCATGTCGACCTTGTCGGTCAACAGGTTGGGAATGCGGGCATCGGAAGACTGCACCACGTATTCGACTTTGCTCGGGTCATTGAACAGACCCTTGGCCACGATGTGGCCGATGTCGATGTCAAAACCCTGCAACTTGCCATCCGCTCCCTGGAAGTGCCACGGCGCATTGGTACTGCCTGTACCCACGATCAGGTGCCCACGCTTGAGCACTGTATCGAGCTTGCTGTCCGCCGCCTGCACTACGCTGGCGAGGGAAGCCGATGCGGCGAAGAGAAAAACACACGCTTTGAACACGGAAGGTCGGTGATGCATGACAAGCACTCCAGGGATTGTGTATTCCGCTATACCGGAACTTAGTATGTAACAACGGAATAGACAGCAGAAAGTGTGCCACACGCAGTAACAGAAAAATATTTCGGGATTAATTTCTTTTTAAATCAACGGGATAGATTTTTATCAGCGATAAGGCACTGGGCCAGCCGCTGCAATCAGATTGCTACCGTTGGCTACACACCGGGGTGACAGGCCACATTTGGGTGCGGGGGCGGGTCGTTACCGTGCACGAAAGCGGTGCAGTGGCCGGATGGAAGAATTCCGTGGCTGGGCTAGTCTTGGCAGATGATCGAGCCCCCAAGGAACGCGTTCAGATGAAGATCAGTCTTGTCCTTATGTTGTTGTCGCTGGCATTTGCCACCCAGGTGTTCGCCAAGGATGACCGGCGCGAATGCAAGGCCGAGCTGGTCAGGCTGAAGGCGGCGTTCAGTACGAACTACACCACGCAGAATCATCATGGGTATCGTCGGGCCAAGGATGCCAAGGATCAGGGTGACTATAAGCAGTGCGTGGGGCTGGCGAAGAAGGCTCGGGAGCGGGCGGAGCGCTGAAGGCTTTGGGGCTGCTGCGCAGCCCAGCGGGAGCAAGCTCCCTCGCCACAATGGGCCAGTTGGAGGTGGGTACCTGTTAGTTTTGACAGTAGACGGTTTTGATCGCCGGGATTAGCGTGGGCCAGGCCTATCGCTCAAGGAGATCATCATGGGAATTGCAACGGCGGTGATTGCCGATGCCGAGCAGTATCAGCAGTTGCTCAAGACGCATAGAACGGTGTTCATGCTGTTTGTTTCGCAGCACTGCCCGGCCTGCGGGGAGGCCGGGCCACTGTTTGAACGGATTGCCGGGAAATACGCCAGCTCCGTGAAAAGCCTGGTGCTCGACACTGCCCGAACCCCTAGGCATCCCGAGGTTACCGGCACGCCTACCCTGCTGGTTTTCCAGAATGGCAAGATGATCAATAAGCTGGAGGGGTTCGACGAAAAAACGCTGAGGGAGACGTTCGCCAGGACCAGAATCAGTCCTCCAACATCAACCGCGCCGTACCCGAAACCCGAATCGAGGCACCCTTTTCATCGGTGATCTGCGCCTGCAAGCGCGAACGGCTGCCCATGTCCTCGCCTTGGATGATGTCGATGCGCCCGTTGTGCGGCCAGCCCAGGTCCCGCAGGTAGCCGGCAAAGGCAGCGGTCGCGGCACCCGTGGCCGGGTCTTCGTACACGCCGCCCACCGCAAACGGGTTGCGGGTGTGGAACAGTGTCGGGCTTTCGGCAAACACCAGCACCACGGTACCCAGCCCGGCGTCGGTCATGTAGCGGCGACCGGCCTCCAGTTCATAGTGCATCTGGCTGAGTTTGGCGCGGCTGGCGAGCGCCAGCACCAGGTGGGAAATGCCGGCATGGATGATCGCTGGCGGAATGCTCGGGTCCAGGTCATTGCGGGTGTAACCGAACAGGGTCAGGCCCGCGTCTACCAGGGCATCGTTGGCCGGTGCGCTGCGGGTTGGCGGGGATTGCAGCGCGGCCTCGATCAGGTCGCCTTCGCTGCGGCCGCTGACGGAAATATCGCCGTTGTTCAACGCCAGGTGGAATTCGCCATCGCCCAGCGCCAGGCTCAAGGCCGCACCGAGGGCGATGGTGGCATGCCCGCAAAACGCAACTTCGGACTCCGGCGCGAAGTACCGCACGCGCCAGCCGTCATCCTGCGGGCAGGCAAATACGGTTTCCGAAAACCCGACTTCGTGGGCGATACGCTGCATTTCTACAGCTTCCGGCAGGCTGTCACCGATCCAAACACCTGCAGGGTTACCGCCCTGGTTGCCGTCACAGAATGCAGAAATCTTAAGCACGTCCAAAGTCATTCGGGTAACCCTTCCTTAACGGTTCAGTGAGCGGCGATGCTATCCAAAGGCCAGCCCAGCGTCGAATGAAATTCACCCGTTAAAGAGGGGCCAGCAACACCTGCGTGACCCGCCGCTCCTCCACCGCCGCCACGGTCAGGCGCCAGCCTTCATGTTCCAGGCTGTCACCGACCACCGGCAGTCGATCCAGCAGGCTCATCACCAGCCCGGCCAGGGTCTGGTAATCCTCCGTCGCCACAGCCTTGAAGCCGGTGCGCTGGCGGATCAGGTTGAGGTTCAAGGCGCCATTAACGCGAAAACCACCCTCCTCCTCGACGATATCCGGGCCTTCGACCTCACTCGCATCCGGCAACTCACCGGCGATGGACTCGAGGATGTCGGTCATGCTCAACACCCCGATAAAGTCGCCGAATTCGTTGATCACGAAGGCAATGTGAGTCGACTCCTGACGCATCTGCTCCAGGGCATTGAGAATCGAAAAACTCTCCAGCAAGTTGACCGCCCGGCGCGCCAGGTGCTCCAGGTTCGGCTCGTTACCGGCCAGGTATTCCTTGAGCAACTCCTTCTTGTGCACAAAGCCCAATGGCTCGTCGATATTACCGTTGCGGATCAAGGGCAGGCGCGAGTAAGACGAATGCATCAGTTTCAGGCGGATAGTGTCGGGATCGTCCGACAGATCTATAGAGTCCACCTTCGCCCGAGGCGTCATCAGCGTACGGATCGGGCGTTCAGCCAATTGCAGCACGCCACTGATCATCACCCGCTCGCGCCGGTCGAACAGCGGCCCGCCGTTGGCATCGGGGTTGTCCAGCAGGTCGGCGACCTCTTCACCCACCTCCTCCACTGCCAGATTACGCCCGCCGAGCAAACGCATCACCGCGTGGGCCGTGCGCTCACGCCTCGGCAGCGTGCCCTGGGCCGACTTCTTGCGGCGCGACCGGGCGATCTGGTTGAACAGCTCGATCAGGATCGAGAAGCCGATGGCCGCGTACAGATAGCCTTTGGGAATGTGGAAGCCCAGGCCTTCGGCCGTCAGGGCAAAACCGATCATCATCAGGAAGCCCAGGCACAGCATGATCACCGTCGGGTGGGCGTTGACGAAACGGGTCAGCGGCTTGCTGGCAATGATCATCAGGCCGATGGAAATGATCACCGCGATCATCATCACCGCCAGCTCATCCACCATGCCCACGGCGGTAATCACCGCATCGAGGGAGAACACCGCATCCAGCACCACAATCTGCGCAACGATCGGCCAGAACATCGCATAGGCCACGTTGCCAGTGCGCTGAGCCACATGCCCCTCAAGGCGCTCATGCAATTCCATGGTGGCCTTGAACAACAGGAACACACCACCAAACAGCATGATCAAGTCACGGCCCGAGAAACTCTTGTCGAACACCTCGAACAGCGGTTGGGTCAGGGTCACCAACCAGGAAATACTTGCCAACAGGCCCAGACGCATCAGCAACGCCAGGGACAAACCGATCAGACGCGCACGGTCACGCTGCTCCGGCGGCAGCTTGTCCGCCAGGATCGCGATAAACACCAGGTTGTCGATGCCCAGCACCAGCTCCAGCACAATCAAAGTCAACAGGCCGAGCCAGGCCGTTGGATCCGCTAACCATTCCATTTTTCAGTATCTCTTCAAGTTTTCAGAATGCCGGGCACGGCAACGCACGGTCGAGGGACCGGGTAAGGGTAGGCAATCGGAAGACGGGATGCCTGGCCTGGAGGCAGGCGATCAGCGGGAACGGCGGCAGTGAATGTCTTGGGGAAAGACGACTGGGAGGCTCCGAGAGGGTGTTCATGTAGGTCCTGTTGTGGGAAAAGGACTTGAATCGTACAGGCGAAACAGGGATTTCCTACAACGCAAAACTATTACAAGATCTGTAACTGCTTCAGAACGGCCCCTTCGTCATCACCCGCTCATCTATAAAGCTACGCAACATCGCAATACGCTGCGTATAGGCCTGGGTCAGGCAACTGACCTGGGCCCCGCACGTATGGCGTTTTTTTAGCCAGGCAGCCTGATCATCCATCAACGAACCACGTCCGCCCATAGCCATGAAGTGCCGGTTCAGGTCATAAAGCAGCGCCATCGTCACGTCCTGATCATTAAGCGAACGCGTGGCACAGATGGTTTTCTCGTCAGGCGCCTTCGCCCGGTCACAGTCAAAACTGGCCGCCAGGCTTGCAGGGCTGAGCCACAACACAGAAAACCCGGCGAGCACTGCGAATACCGCCGGTTTAATCAAACGAACTGCCATGAAAATTACCTCCTACAGAGGGCTACGCGCCACACCCTGCCCAAACCGATAAATCGCCAGGCAATACCCAATCAACGCCACCGCTGCCAGCAACCCGCCCGCCGCGCCGATCCAGGCAAAACCAAAGTGGCTGCCCACCCAACTGCCCATCAACGCCCCACCGCCAATACCGATGTTGTAGATCCCGGAAAACATCGCCATCGCCACATCCGTGGCATCCGGCGCCAGCACCAGTACCTTCGATTGCAACGCCAGGCCAAAACCCATGATGGCCATGCCCCAGAACACACTCAGGGTCACCAGGTACGACACCTCGCCACTCAACGGCAGCAACAACGCCAGGCACAGCGCCAGTATGGTCACCGCGCTGATCAGGAACCGGTGCGGATTAAAGCGATGCACCAGGCTGAACAACAACGAACCAATAATTCCCGCGCCGCCAAACACCAGCAGGATCAGGGTCACCGTATTGCCACTCATACCGGCAACACCTTCAACAAACGGCTCAACATAACTGTAGGCAGTGAACTGCGCCGTCACCACCATCGCCGTCAGCACATACAACGCCACCAGCGCCGGGCGCTTGAACAACAGCGGCAAGCTGCGCAGCGAACCGGAGTTCTGGCTCGGCAGCAGCGGCAAGGTGCGCGCCAGCCAGAACACCAGCCCGGCGGCAAACGCGCCGATCACCAGGAAGGTGGTGCGCCAGCCCATGGCTTCGCCCAGCAAGCGGCCCAGCGGAATACCCAGAACCATCGCCAGGGAAGTACCGGTAGCCAGCAACCCAAGGGCCTGCACCTGCTTGCCCTCCGGCGCCAAACGCACCGCGAGGGAGGCAGTAATCGACCAGAACAACGCATGGGACAGGGCAATGCCGACCCGGCTGAGCATCAGGATGCCAAAGCTGGTGGCCACGCTGGACAGGATATGGCTGGCGATAAACATGCCGAACAGCACGATCAGCAGCTTGCGCCGCTCGACGTTACGGGTCAGCAGCATCACCGGCAGCGAGGTCAGGGACACGATCCAGGCATAGATGGTCAGCATCAGGCCGACGCTGGCGATGGGCATGTCGAAGCTCGCGCCGATGGCACTCAGCAGGCCGACCGGTACAAATTCGGTGGTATTGAAAACGAAAGCGGCCAACGCGAGAGCGAAGACCGGTTGCCAGTTGGCTTGAGGTGTTGCGGCGGAAATGCTCATTGACAGGTCGTCGTACTCGTTTGCGCGCAGATCAAGCCGGCCCGATGCCGGGCCTTGAGCCGCGCGCAAAAAATAGTAACACGACGATTCAGGGATCGACTTGCCCCATCAGCTCGGGAATCGATTCAGGACGCTTGGCATAGCGCTGGGCCAGCGCCGCGCAGACCATCAACTGGATCTGGTGAAACAGCATCAGCGGCAAGATCAGCACCCCCATGCTCGCCCCGGCAAACAACACCTGGGCCATCGGCACACCGGTGGCCAGGCTTTTCTTCGAGCCGCAGAACAGAATGGTGATCCGGTCTTCCTGGCTGAAGCCAAAAGCCTTGCCCAGCACCGTGGACGCCACCAGTACCAGCGCCAGCAACACACAGCACGCCACCACCAGGCCACCCAGTTCCCACAACGGAATCTGGTGCCAGATGCCTTCGTTGACCGCTTCGCTGAAGGCGCCGTAGACCACCAGCAAAATCGACCCCTGGTCGACGAACTTCAGCCAGGATTTGTTACGCCCTACCCACTCGCCGATCCAGCGACGGGCGATTTGCCCGGCGATGAACGGTAGCAACAATTGAACACTGATTTTCAGGATCGCATCGACGGTGGAGCCGCCATCGCCATGCACATTCAGCAGCAACGTCACCAGCAATGGCGTCAGGAAGATCCCGAACAGGCTCGACGCCGCCGCGCTGCAAATCGCCGCCGGGATATTGCCCCGGGCCAGGGAGGTAAAGGCAATCGCCGACTGCACGGTGGCGGGCAACGCACACAAATAGAGCATGCCCATGTACAGGTCTTTACCGATCAGCGGCGACAACACCGGCTTGAGCGCCAGGCCCAGCAACGGAAACAGCACGAAGGTCAGGCTGAACACCAGCAGGTGCAGGCGCCAATGACCCGCACCGGCAACAATGGCCTGGCGCGACAGTTTCGCGCCGTGCAGGAAAAACAGCAGCGCGATGGCCAGGTTGGTCACCCAGCCAAAGGCCACGGCGGTCTGGCCGCTGGCGGGCAGCAGGGACGCGAGGATCACCGTGGCCACCAGGGTCAGGGTGAAGTTGTCAGGTAAAAAGCGTGGGCGGGTCATAGGCCAATCTTCCAGGGGTTGCCAAGAGCATCGTCGCGACTCTAACGTAACGGCTTGTTACCGACTAACGCCAATGAGCCAGTAAATGCCGCCAAAAGGACATGACAAAACCGTGCGCCGCAGCGTGCCCGGGCTTTCCAGCCTGCCCAGGCCGGTGTATGGCCGCACCGAATCCCTGCCCAACCGCGCGCTGACCCGCCGCCATAGTCACCCGTGGGTGCAGTTGTCCTACGCAATATCCGGGGTGCTGGAGATCCAGACCAGCGTAGGACGCTTCGTCGCGCCACCCCAGCGGGCCGTGTGGATACCGGCCGGCATGCCACACCGGGTGTTCAGTTCGCCCCATACCGAGATGCGCAGCCTGTACCTCGATTGCAGCGTCACCGCCTGGGCGGCCGACCGCTGCCAGGTGCTGGCGGTGAGCAGCCTGTTGCGCGAGTTGATTCGCAGCTTCAGCGAATTGCCGGTGGAATACGCCGAGGATGGCCCGGATGGACGGCTGGCCCAAGTGGTGCTGGACCAACTGGCCGCCGCGCCCCAGGTCGACCTGATGTTGCCGCTGCCGGCCGACAGCCGCTTGCGGCAGATTTACCGCAGCCTGAACCTGCACCCGGAGCAGCAAACCACCCTGGGGCAGTGGAGCCAAAAACTGGCGGTCAGCGAGAAAACCCTCAGCCGGCTGTTCCTGAGCGACACCGGCCTGACCTTCCGTGCGTGGCGCCAGCGCCTGCGATTGTTGAGCGCCCTGCCCGCCCTGGAACAAGGCGAACGCGTGACCGATGTGGCGCTGGCCTGCGGCTACGAATCCACCTCGGCCTTCATCAACGCCTTCCGCCAGCAGTTCGACGCCACACCGGGCGAGTTCTTCCGCTGACCATCAGACAAAGAAGCTCCAGAGCGAAAACTGGATTTCCTATGGGAACTGGTTCCCCTGTGGAAACTCGGTCCTCTGTGGGAGCTGTCGAGCTTTAGCGAGGCTGCGATGGCGGCCTGACTGTCGACATCTCTATTGCCTGACAGGGCCTCATCGCAGCNNGCTAAAGCTCGACAGCTCCCACAGGGAACCCAGTTGAACAGTTAAACCTCGCTCACTCCCCCGCCTTGGCCAACACCGCCTGCAACAACACCTCCGCCCCCGCCGTCGACCACTGCGGATGAATCTCCTCCGCCTCGTTATGGCTCAGCCCATCCACACACGGCACGAAAATCATCGCCGTCGGCGCCACCCGGTTCAGGTAGCAGGCATCATGCCCGGCCCCGGAAATCATGGCGCGATGGCTATACCCCAACGCTTGCGCCGATGCCCGCACCACCTCCACACACTCAGGGTCGAAGGCAATCGGCGCGTACTGGAAAATCTGCTTCACGCTGTGCTGCAAACCAATCCCCTCGGCAATCCGCGCCACCGCCGCGTGCAACTGCCGATCCTGATACCCCAGCACCGCTTCATCCGGATGCCGAAACTCCACACTGAAAAACACCCGCCCCGGCACCACGTTGCGTGAATTGGGGAAGATATTCGCCATGCCCACCGTCGCCCGCCCTTCGGCGCCCTGTTCCAGGCCGATCTGGTTCACCGCCTCCACCACCCGGGCAAACCCGAGCAACGCATCCAGCCGGTGATCCATCGGCGTCGTCCCGGCATGGGCGCTGCGCCCGCTCAGTTCCACTTCATACCAGCGCTGGCCCTGGGCGCCGGTGACCACACCGATGGTCAGGCCCTGTGCCTCAAGAATCGGCCCCTGTTCGATATGCAACTCAAACGCCGCATGCACCGCCTGGCCACCCACCGGATGCGCACCGGCATAGCCAATCTGCTGCAACGCCTGGCCGATGGTGATCCCGGCCTTGTCTTCCCGGGACAGGCCGTACTCCAGGTCAAACACCCCGGCATACACCCCCGAGGAAATCATCGCCGGCGCAAACCGCGAGCCTTCTTCGTTGGTCCAGTTCACCACTTCGATTGGCCGCTCGGTTTCAATCCCCAGGTCATTCAAGGTGCGCACCACCTCCAGCCCGGCCAGCACGCCGTAGATACCGTCGTACTTGCCGCCCGCCGGCTGGGAATCGCCATGGGAACCGGTCAGCACCGGGGCCAGGTGATCCTGGCGCCCGGCGCGACGGGCAAAGATATTGCCCATGGCATCCACCCGAATGCTGCACCCGGCCGCCTCGCACCATTGCACAAACAGGTCGCGACCGCGGCGGTCCTCATCCGTGAGGGCCAGGCGCGAGACCCCGCCCTTTTCGGTGCCGCCGATCTGCGCCATTTCCATCAGCGAGCCCCACAGGCGCTCGCCATTGACCCGCGCCAAGTCGTTCATGAACGCGGCTCCTGGGGTTTGGCCCGGTAGCGGAAGTCACAGTGATGGGCACCGCCCATGATGGTCTGGGTGCGGGTCAGCTTGATGTCCGGGTTGTAGCCGACGATAAACAGTTCGTCGCGGTTGCAGGACAGCAGGTGACCGATCTCGCCCAGGCCCATCTCGTGGTACATCTCGGCATAGCGGCAGCGCTTCACGTCATAGTCGTAGTGCTCGGCGTCGCTGGCGATGATCTCGACCTTCAGCGCATCGTCCTTTTCCCAGAGCACTTGCAGCTCGACAAAGCTCTTGAGGTCGGCGCCCTGCTCTTCCAGCTCGGCAAAGTGCTTGCCGGCCTGGATCGCTGCATTGCCCACCGCCTCGCCGATCACCGCCGCCGCAAACTCCTTGCCCTGCTCGCGCACCAGGATCTCGTAGATCGGCTTGATGATTTCGGCTTCGATCCGCCGCCGGGCCAGGATGCCCAGTTCACCTTCCAGCTTGCTCATTGTGTGCCTCCGTCAGCTCCACAGAATTCGTTTACTTGCCGCCCGCCACACTCACTGGCTGCCACTGATTGCCCTTGACCTGATACACGGTGAACGACGGCTTCTTCAAATTGCCCTCGGCATCAAACGCAATGGTCCCGGTCACGCCCTGATAGCTGATGGCGCGCAGCACCGGCAGGTACTTTTGCGGGTCCACCGAGTCGGCCTTCTCGATCGCCGCCACCAACACCCCGACACCGTCATAGGCAAACGGCGCGTGCAGTTCGATCGGCGCCTTGTAGCGATCCTTGTAAGCCCGCTCGAACGCCTTGCCACCCGGCATCTGCGCCACCGCCAGGCCCGGCTCCAGGGCAATCACGCCCTCGCCTTCGTTCTGCGCCAGTTGCAGGAAGGTCTGGCTGACAAACCCACCGGCCCCCATCAGCGGTGCCTTGATGCCCAGTTGCTTGATACGCCTGGCCAAAGGCGCGGCCTGGGAATCGACGCCACCAAAGAAAATCAGGTCCGGGTTCTGGCTGCGGATATTGGTCAGCACTGCGCTGAAATCGATGGTCTTGTCGTCGACGTATTCACGAGACACCACCTTGGCGCCACCGGCCTCGATGGATTTGACGAACTGGTCGGCCAGGCCCTGGCCGAATGCGGTGCGGTCGTCGATCACCGCAATGCGCCGGGCCTTGAGGGTGTTCAAAGCATAGTCGCCGGCCACCTGGCCGCCATCGTCGTCATGGCCCATGATCCGGAAGCTGGTGTCGAAGCCCTGCTGGGTATACGCGTGCCCGGTAGCAACCGGGGCGACTTGCGCGATACCTGCATCGTGATAAACCCGCGCCGCCGGAATGCTGGTGCCGGTGTTCCAGTGGCCGACCACGCCCACCACGCCTTCGTCCACCAGGCGCTGGGCCACGGTGACGGCGGTGCGCGGGTCGGACTGGTCGTCCTCGGACAGCAGCTTGAAGGTCACCGCCTCACCGTTGATTTTCGGGTGCTTGGCGTTGGCCGCGTCGATGGCCAGTTGCGCGCCGTTTTCCAGGTCCTTGCCGATCCGCGCCGACGGGCCGGTCAACGGCCCGGCCAGGCCGATCAATACGGTCTGGTCGGCCTGGGCCATGGCACTCGCTAGGCTGCTCAAGGCCAGGCCGATCACTAGGGTGTGCTTGAAAGTCTTCATCAGTGGTTCCTGTTTCTTTACGGGCTGGTCGGAACACGCCGGGCGTCCGGTAGCGTCAGGGTTGATTCATTCACCGAGGTAGGCACTGCGCACCTCGGGGTGGTCGAGCAATTCATGGGACGGGCCAGTGAGGTTGATGCGCCCGGTGTCCATCACATAGGCACGGTCGGTGACCTGCAGCGCGAGCCGGGCGTTCTGCTCTACCAGCAGCAGGGTCATGCCCTGGCGGCACACGTCGTCGATCACCTGGAAGATCTTCTCCACCATAATCGGCGCCAGGCCCATGGACGGTTCGTCCAGCACCAGCAAGCGCGGCTTGGAGAGCAGCGCCCGGGCCAGCGCGAGCATCTGTTGCTCGCCACCGGAGAGCAGGCCGGCGGACTGCTGCAGGCGCTCCTCCAGACGCGGGAAGTGCTCGAACAACTGGCGGATCTCGCGGTTCACCTGCTCGGTGTCACGACGCAGGAAGGCTCCGGCCTGGAGGTTTTCCAGGACGCTCATGCGCGCAAAGATCCCGCGCCCTTCCGGTACCATCGCAATGCCCTGGCGCAGCAATTGGTCCGGCGCCTGGCCGAGGATCGAACGCCCGGCGAAGTGAATCTGCCCCGCCGCTGCCGGCAGCAATCCGGTCAGGGCCTTGAGGCTGGAGGTCTTGCCGGCACCGTTGGCGCCGATCAACGTCACTCGCTCGCCTTCGCCGATGTGTAAATCCAGGGACTTGACCGCTTCGATGGCGCCGTAGTGCACCTGCAAGCCGTCGACTTTCAATAAAGGTTCAGACATGGGCGCTGGCTCCCAGATAGGCCTGGATCACGGCCGGGTCGCGGCGCACTTCGGCGGGCGCGCCCACGGCGATCACCTGGCCGTAATCGAGCACGCTGATGCGGTCGCACACCCCCATCACCAGCTTCACGTCATGCTCGATCAGCAGCAGCGTGTGGCCGTCGTCGCGGATCTTTTCCAGCAGGCCGCGCAGTTGCACTTTCTCGGCAGCGTTCATCCCGGCGGCCGGCTCGTCGAGGGCCAGCAAACGTGGTTCAGTGGCCAGGGCCCGGGCGATTTCCAGTCGGCGTTGATGGCCGTAGGACAGGCTGTCGGCGCGGTAATTGGCGAACCCCGCCAGCCCGACATACGCCAACAGGCGATGGGCATGGGCGCGGGTTTGCGCTTCTTCTTCCCGGGCTCGACGATGGCGACTCAAGGCGGCCCACACGCCATTGCGGGTGCGCACATGGCGGCCGACCATGACGTTTTCCAACGCGCTCATGGTGTTGAACAGGCGGATATTCTGGAAGGTCCGGGCGATGCCGGCCTGGGCCACCTGGTGCACGCTGGCCGGCTTGTAGTCCTCGCCGTCGAGCTGGAAGCGCCCGGAATCCGGGGTATACAGGCCGGTCATCACGTTGAAGAAGGTGGTTTTACCGGCGCCATTGGGGCCGATCAAGCCATAGATCTCCCCAGGCTGGATGCTCAGGCTCACGTCGGTGAGCGCCGCCACGCCGCCGAAGCGCTTGTTCACCTGGTCAATCTGCAACAGCGGCTGATTCATCGCGCCACTCCTTTTGGCCACAGGCCTGCCGGTCGATAGAGCATCGCCAGGATCAGCGCGAGCCCGTAGAACAACTGACGAATGATTTCCGGGTCCACCAGCACCTGGCCGAACAGCGCCTGCTGCAACGGGCCCATGCTCGCGCGCAAGGCTTCGGGCAACGCCGCCAGCAATACGCAGCCGAGAATCACCCCGGGGATATGGCCCATGCCGCCGAGCACCACCATCGCCAGCACCGCGATGGACTCATTGAGAGTGAAGGACTCCGGCGAGACAAAGCCCTGGAACGAGGCAAACAACGCCCCGCTCACGCCGCCAAACCCGGCACCGATGGCGAACGCCAACAGCTTCAAGCGCAGGGTGTTGACGCCCATGGCCTGGGCCGCTTCCTCATCTTCACGAATCGCCACCCAGGCCCGCCCGATGCGCGAACGCTCCAGGCGAATGCAGGCAAACAGGATCAGCACCACCAGCGCGGCGAACAGGTAGTAGTACAGATAGACCGAAGGCAGGCGCAGGCCGAACAGCTCCTGGGTGCGCCCGAGGTTGATCCCCAGCAGGTTGACCGGGTCGACCTGGGAAATACCTTTGGGCCCGTTGGTGATGTTCACCGGGCGATCCAGATTGCGCAGCAGGATGCGGATGATTTCACCAAAGCCCAGGGTCACGATGGCCAGGTAATCGCCGCGCAGGCGCAAGGTCGGTGCGCCCAACAACACGCCAAAGCCCGCTGCCAGCAACGCGGCCAAGGGCAGGATCAACCAGATCGAGGTGTGCATGCCCGCCGGCAGCAGCGCCATCAGCGCCGGGAATTGCTGCAACAGATGCGGCGAGGACAGCAACGCGGCGAGGTACGCGCCCACTGCGTAGAACGCGATAAAACCCATGTCCAGCAGCCCGGCGTAGCCCACGACGATGTTCAGGCCCAAGGCCAGCATGATGTACAGCAACGCGAAATCGAGGGTGCGCACCCAGGTATTGCCGCCGGCATGCCCGACAATCCACGGCGCCAGCACCAGCGCCACGGCGAACAATACAAGGCCAAAGCTGGCGCGCTGGCGGGAGGTATTCAGGACACTCATGCGCGGGTCGCCAGTCGTTCGCCCAACAGCCCCGAAGGACGAAACACCAGCACCGCGATCAACACGATAAAGGCAAACACATCCTGGTAATTGCTGCCGAACACACCCTGGGTGGCAGCGCCCAGGTAGCCGGTACCCAGGGCTTCGATCAACCCCAGCAGCAGGCCGCCAAGCATCGCGCCCTTGAGGTTGCCGATGCCGCCCAATACGGCTGCGGTGAACGCCTTGATGCCCGGCAGGAAACCCATGTAGAAATGCGCGCTGCCGTAGTTGCTCGCCATCATGATCCCGGCCAATGCCGCCAGGGCGCCGCCAATGGCAAAGGTCAGCACGATGATGCGATTCGGGTTGATGCCCATCAGGCTCGCCACCTGCGGGTTCTCGGCCACGGCGCGCATGGCCCGACCAAAGCGTGTGCGTTCCACCAGCACCAGCAGCGCGACCATTACCGACAGTGCGACGGCAATGGTGGTCAGGGCGGTAGCGTTGGTGATCGCCGGATGCGCCGAAGCTCCGGCGAGCACTTCAATCGGTTCCAGCGGCAGCAGTTGCGGGAACATCTGCGGGTTACGCGTCCACACCAACATGGCGATGGTTTGCAGCAACAACGACACCCCGATGCCGCTGATCAATGGCGCCAGGCGCGGCGCATTGCGCAGGCGCCGGTAAGCGACCCGCTCAATCAGCACCGCGAGTACCGCGCAGAACGCCATGGCAATCACAGTGGCTGCCAGCAGCACCAGCACCGGCGGCATCGCCGGCCATGTCACCTGCAACAGGCGAATCACCGAGAGGCCCACCAAAGCGCCAATCATCAACACATCGCCGTGGGCAAAGTTGATGATCCGCAAAATGCCGTAGACCATGGTGTAACCCAAGGCCACTAGCGCGTAGAGACTGCCCGTCATCAAACCATTGAGCAGCTGCTGGATAAACGCGTCCATGGAAACCATCGACCTCACTACTGACGAGGGCGGCACACTAAGCATCTATTCTGTTTTTATCAAATATCAGAAATTCATATGGTTATGCCAAACGCATAAAGCGCTATAACCGCCGTAAATACGGCATTTATGGCTCTTTATTTGCCATCTCACTTAGTATTTAATTCAACACATGAATAATTTAGAACAGTTAGCCAATGACCCGCCGTTGCGTGCCGTGCGCACCTTCGAAGCGTTTGCCCGCCATGGCGGAGTGAATTCCGCTGCCCGCGAGCTGGACGTGTCGCCCTCCGCCGTCAGCCATCAACTGCACCTGCTGGAAAGCTTTCTGCAGCAAGCGCTGACCTTGCGCCAGGGCCGCAACCTGGTGCTCACCGAAGAAGGCCGCGAGTACTACCGCGCAATTCGCTCGGCCTTCGCCGTACTGCGCAGCGCCACCGAACACGTGCGGGAAAAAAGCGCCACACGCCAGGTCACCATCAGCCTGATCCCGCTGTTCGGCATCAACCTGTTCATCCCGCGCCTGGCACAGTTCCTCAAGGACCACCCGGCGCTGGACATCAACGTCACCTACGCCAACCACCGCAGCTACCCCAGCGACGCTGCCGATTTATCGATCCGCTTCGGCACCGGGCACTGGCCGGGGTACCACAGCGAGCCGCTGATTTCCGGGGCGGTGACGCCGTATTGCAGCCGCGCATTCCTGGAGCAACACGGGCCGATCGACACACCTGAGGCGCTGAGTGAATTACCGCTGTTGCACGACGAAGAGCGCGGCACCTGGAGCCAATGGTTCCAGGCCGCCGACGTGCATCACGGGACCGCGTTGAATGGTTTGCTGCTGGAGGATGGTCAGTTGGCGCTGACGGCCACGCTGACCGGATTGGGCTGCTCACTGCTGCGCGCGCCACTGGTTGCGCCGCATGTGGCAAATGGGGAGTTGGTGAAGCTGTTTGATCTACAGGTCGATGATGGCCGCCAGTACTACCTGTGCCGGCGGGCCAACAGCGAGTTGTCGAGCGAGGGGAATCACTTGTACGACTGGATCAAGAACAACCTGGCGGGGAATTGAAAACACCGCAGATCCAATGTGGGAG
>NZ_JACAOM010000063.1:0-185097 GCF_013386245.1 Pseudomonas sp. 21615526
ACCCCACCCCACACCACCTCACCTCACCCCAACTACCATCACCGCTCCACGGGCACCGAAAGCCCCGAATTCCCAAGCGCATGACTACGCGCATCAAAAAACCGCAACTCCACCTCCATCCCCTCAAACAGCTCCGCAAAACGCCGCTTCTGCTGCTGGATAAACCCCGCACTGCGGCCAAACACCGAAATCGCCAACGTGCTGATCTTCGCCTGTCGAATCGCCTGCACCAGATGCACATCCTGCGCGCCGAGGTGATGCCCAAAGATGCATAGCCCACCTTCATGGCCCAACAACTGCTCATAACAGAACGACAAATAGTCAGAACTGCGAATGGTCTTCAGCTTCTCCTCAACCTTGCCCTCGCTGACAAACAACGGCACATCATCCAGCGTCTTGATCGTGTTGTTGATCGCAAAACTGCTGAGCAACGTGCTGTCAGTGGTCGGCAATTTACGCGCCGTACCATCAAGGTTACGCACCAGGTGCAGGCCACCATGCAGATACAAAATGCGCGTGGTGTCGCAGGCAGTATTGCGCAGGTCAAAGCTCGCATCGGCACTGCGAAACAGATCATCGATGCCCGGCGCATGCAGGATCGCCCAGTAGTTGAGCAGGTCGTAATTGCTGGTGAACACCGTCGGGTAACTCGCCAGCTCCTGATGGAGGGTCGCCAGTGTCGACGGCTTCACCAGGCGCCACGGAATATGCACGCTGTGGATCGTATTGATCAGCGCTTCCTTGATCGCGTAATAGCGATTACGCGGCGCAGCCGAGCTGACCGCCAGGGCCTTGTTGACACGGCTGGTGGTTTTCAGTGCACCCAGCACCTGCTCGAAGCTGCGGGTCTGCATCGCGTCAAACACGCTGAGTTCGGACTGGCTCAGGGGTTTTTCCTCCACGGTGCGGGCGTTTTCGAACAGCGAGTCGTAGGCAAAGTCTTCCCACACTGCGCGGCTGGCGCCGTTGCCGATCAGGATCCCGCTGATGGCGGTACTGCTGCGCAAGGCGTTCCAGTCTTCTAGGTGGGCATCAAAATCCTGGGAATCCTTCATTGCGGCGGGTCTACTCGAAATCGGCTGGGCGGTGACTTTATCACGAGCGGGCGTTGATCCTGGTCAAGATGCCGCAGGCAATCGAGGTCGATGCTGTAGGCATAACGACTTTAAAGGATTAGCCACCATGAGCAGCACCTTCTTCATTCCCGCCGTCAACATCATGGGCCTCGACTGCCTCGACGAAGCCATGACCGCGATTCGCAACTACGGTTTTCGCAAGGCGCTGATCGTCACTGACGCCGGGATGGCCAAGGCAGGTGTGGCCAGCATGATCGCCGAGAAGCTTGCGATGCAAGACATCGACTCGGTGATCTATGACGGCGCCAAGCCCAACCCGAACGTCGATAACGTCGAAAAAGGCCTGGCACTGCTGCAGCAGAGCGCCTGTGATTTCGTGGTGTCACTGGGCGGTGGCTCACCCCATGACTGTGCCAAGGGCATTGCCCTGTGTGCGACCAACGGCGGGCACATCGGTGACTACGAAGGCGTCGATCAGTCGGCCAAACCGCAACTGCCGCTGGTAGCCATCAACACCACCGCCGGCACGGCCAGCGAAATGACCCGCTTCTGCATCATCACCGACGAAACCCGCCACGTGAAAATGGCCATCGTCGACCGTAACGTCACGCCGCTGCTGTCGGTCAACGACCCGGCGCTGATGGTCGGCATGCCCAAGGGCCTGACTGCCGCCACCGGCATGGACGCACTCACCCACGCAATCGAAGCCTACGTGTCCACGGCTGCCAACCCGATCACCGACGCCTGTGCGATCAAGGCCATCGAACTGATCAGCGCCAACCTGCGGATTGCGGTGCGCGACGGTAAAGACCTGGCCGCCCGGGAGAACATGGCCTACGCGCAGTTCCTTGCCGGCATGGCCTTCAACAACGCGTCCCTGGGGTTCGTGCACGCCATGGCGCACCAGTTGGGTGGGCTGTATGACTTGCCCCACGGCGTGTGCAATGCGGTGCTGTTGCCCCATGTGCAAAGCTTCAACGCCAGCGTCAGCGCCGAGCGCCTGAGCCATGTGGCACGGGCCCTTGGCGCAGATATCAAGGGTACGTCGGTGGAAGAGGGCGCCCAGGCGGCCATCGCGGCGATTCGCAGCCTGTCCCAGGATGTGGAAATTCCTGCCGGGTTGCGGGAGCTGGGCGCCAAGTTGCAGGACATCCCGCTGCTGGCGTCCAACGCCCTGAAGGACGCCTGCGGCCTGACCAACCCACGGCGGGCGGATCAGCGTCAGATTGAAGAGATCTTCCGCAGCGCGTTCTGATCAGTCCTGGCCATGGCGACGCACAGCAGTGCGCCGCCCGCCAGCGCCACGCATAACACCGCCAACGGCCAGGCCTGCTGACTCGCCAGCAGGCTGGCCACGCCACCGATCGCCGCCGCCATCAACTGATGCATAAAGCCGCTCAAGGCCATGGCGTAGGAGCCGCTCACCGGTGATTCATCATTGGCCAGCGACAGGCTGATGGGATAACTCATCGATTGGCCGAACACCGCCAGGCAATACGGCAGCCACAGCAGGATCGCCAGCCCATTGGCAAACAGGCTGCCCAGCAACATCGTCGCGCTGCCGCACATCACCAACGCCACGCCCCAACTCATCATCGACAGGCGCCCGGTGCGGGCTACCAGGCGATTGACCATCAACGCCCCCGCCAGATACGCCCCGCTGATCGGCCAGCCGAGCCAGCCATATTGCGCCGCGCTCCACTCGAAATGGCCCTGCAAAATCAACGGTGCGCAGGTGTTGAACGCGATGATCACCCCGTAACCCAAACCGCCCGCCAACGCAGGCCGCAGGAACGCCGGATGACGCAGGATCGTGCCGTAGATGCGCCAGGCCGAGACGTGCCCGGCGGCTTTTTCCAGTGTTGCAAACACCACCCGTTGCAGCGCAATCATCAAGCCGACAGCCGCGACCGCCAGCCCATAAAAGATCGCCTCCCAACCAAACGCCACTTGCAACAGCGAGCCCACAAACTGCCCGATGCCCAGGGCGATCACGAACGTCATCCCCAGCCACGACAAACCTTTGGCCAACAGGGCACCGCTGAAACTGTCACGAACCAGCACCCGCGCCATCACCGACACACCGCCCGCACCGAGGCCTTGGACCAGGCGCAGGCCTAGGAACGATTCGAGGCTGTAGGCGGACGGAATCGCCGCACTGGCCAGCGCATACAACGCCAACGCTGCCAGCAACACCGGCTTTCTACCCAGGCGCTCACCGAGGCTGCCCCAGAGCAGCATCGGCAACGCCATGCCGATCAAGTACACCGCCAGGGCCAGTGCCACCTGGTCCTCTGCAGCGGTCAATGACAAGGCAATCGCCGGCACGGCGGGCAGATAACTGCTGATGCCAACCTGGGACAAAAAGGCCGCGCTGCAGGCAATGGCGAGGGTCGTGGTGCTTTTCAAGGGGCAAAAGATCCTGTTGAGCAGTAAGCTGCAAGCCGCAAGCTACAAGTTGCCAGTGGGTTTGTCTCTACCTTGCAGCCTGAAGCTAACCGCTTGTCGCTTAGGAACCAACCTTATGAGAGTTCTATTATTCGGCGCCACCGGCATGGTCGGCCAAGGCGTGTTGCGCGAGTGCCTGCTGGCCAGTGACGTGCAGGAAGTCGTCGCCGTCGGCCGTACCGCGCTGACCCAGGAACACGGCAAGCTGCATCAAGTGCTGCATGCCGACATGTTCGATTTCCAGCCCCTGGAGCATCTGCTGCAAGGTTTCGATGCCTGCTTCTTTTGCCTGGGCGTTTCTTCGGTGGGCATGGATGAAGCCAAGTACACCCATTTGAGCTACGACTTGACGCTGGTGGCCGCCAGCACCCTGGCGCGGCTCAACCCGCAGATGACCTTTATCTACGTGTCCGGCGCCGGTACCGACAGCAGCGAAACCGGCAAAACCATGTGGGCACGGATCAAGGGCAAGACCGAGAATGCGTTGCTGCGCCTGCCGTTCAAGGCGGTGTACCTGTTCCGTCCCGGGGTGATCCAGCCGTTGCACGGCGTGCGCTCGAAAACCCCGCTCTACCAGTCCATCTACACCGTGGTCGGCCCGTTGTTGTCGCTGCTGCGCCATGTGCGACCGGCCTGGGTGGTGAGCACGGAAACCGTTGGCCGCGCAATGCTCTCGGCCGTCCGGCACGGTGCACCTCTGCCGGTGGTGGAGCAGGCCGATATCAATCGCCTGGCCACCGAGCGCGCCTAGATGCTGCACAAAAGCCTGGTTCGCCGCCTTGACCTGATCACCCTGCAATTGTTTGTGGCAGTGCATGAGGAAGGCACGCTGACCCGCGCCGCCGCCCGTGAAGCTATCGCGGTCTCGGCGGCCAGCAAGCGCTTGATGGAGCTGGAACAGGTGCTGGGCGTCAGCCTGTTTGTGCGCCAGGCCAAGGGCATGCAGCTCACGGCTGCCGGCGAGACCTTGCTGCACCATGCACGGCAGATGCTGTTCAATGTCGAGAAGATGGGCCTGGAGCTGGGCGAACACAGTCACGGCGTGCGCGGTTATGTGCGGATGCTGGCGAACCTCTCGGCAATCATTCAGTTCCTGCCCGAAGACTTGCGCGACTTTTCCGCGCTGCATCCACAGGTGAAGGCCGACCTGGAAGAGCGGCCCAGCAATGGCGTGGTCCAGGGTGTGATTGACGGCGTTGCGGACCTGGGCATCTGTTCCAGCGACACCGATACCAAAGGCCTGCCCGGTGTGACCTATCGCCGGGACAAACTGGTGGTGCTGATGCCGGCGGATTACCCGTTGGCGTCGCGCAAGACCCTGACGTTCGCCGAGACGCTGGACAGCGACTACGTGGGGCTGCATTCCGCCAGTTCGATCAACATGCGCACCCATGCGGCGGCGCGGGAGGCGGGCAAGGTGCTGCGCTTGCGGATCCATGTGCCGGGCTTCGATGCCATGTGCCGGATGGTCCAGGCCAACATGGGCATCGGCATCCTGCCGCAAAAAGCCTATGAACTGTTTGGCCGGGCGTTGGGCTTGCACGCGGTGCCGCTGACGGATGCCTGGTCGGACCGCAGCCTGATCCTGGTGGTGCGTGACGAGGCGCAGCTGTCGCCGGTGAGCCGGTTGTTGTTCGATTACCTGCGGCGGGAGCAGGCGTAAGCAAACCCTGTGGCGAGGGCCCTTGCTGTGGCGAGGGAGCTTGCTCCCGCTGGGCTGCGTAGCAGCCCCAAAAAAGCCGGGAGCGCTACGCACTCCAGCGGGAGCAAGCTCCCTCGCCACAACCAGTCCTTACTCAAGCGTTCGCATTTGGCGAACGCTCGTTGCCAACTGACGGTTGGATTTCTACTGCCTGCGTCCTCTAGCCTTGGCCCCACATTCCAAGAACAAGAGGTACACCCCATGACGGCTCCCCTGAGCGGTATCAAGGTGATCGAGATCGGCACCCTGATTGCCGCGCCCTTCGCCGCCCGGCTGATGGCCGAGTTTGGCGCCGAGGTGATCAAGATCGAAGCCATGGGGCAGGGCGATCCGCTTCGCAAATGGCGAAAGCTGCACGAAGGCACGTCGCTGTGGTGGTACCTGCAATCGCGTAACAAAAAGTCCCTGGCCCTGGACCTCAAGTCGGCAGAAGGCCTGGACCTGGTCAAGCAATTGCTGGGCGATGCCGACGTGCTGATCGAAAACCTGCGCCCCGGCGGCCTGGAAAAACTCGGCCTGGGCTGGGACGTGCTGCACGCCCTCAACCCCAAGCTGACCCTGGTGCGCATCTCCGGCTACGGCCAGACCGGCCCTTACCGCGACCGCCCGGGCTTCGGTGCCATCGGCGAGGCCATGGGCGGGATTCGCTACACCACCGGCAACCCGGATTCACCACCGGCGCGGGTCGGCGTGAGCCTCGGTGATTCCCTGGCGTCGCTGCACGGTGTGATCGGCGCGCTGATGTCGCTGCTGCGGGTCAAGACCGGCCAGGGCGACGGCCAGATTGTCGACGTGTCCCTGGCCGAAAGCGTGTTCAATCTGATGGAAAGCCTGGTGCCGGAATACGACATGCTTGGCCATGTGCGTGAACGCAGTGGCGGCGCCTTGCCCGGCATTGCACCGTCCAACACCTACCTGACCGCCGACGGCGCCTATGTGGTGATCGCCGGCAACAGCGACCCGATCTACAAGCGCCTGATGCTCGCCATCGGCCGCGCCGACCTGGCCGAAGCGCCGGAGTTTGCCCACAACGATGGCCGCGCCGCGAAAAGCGGCCTGCTGGACGCCGCCATCACCCACTGGACCAGCAGCCTGCCCATCGACCAGGTGCTCAGTGCCCTGGAAGCCGCCGAAGTACCGGCGGGGCGCATCTATTCAGTGGCCGATATCGTCGCCGATCCGCACTACCAGGCCCGCGACATGCTGCTCAGCGCCGACCTGCCCGGCGGCCTCACGGTGAAGATGCCCGGTATCGTGCCCAAACTGTCGGAAACCCCCGGCGCGGTGAATTGGCAGGGCCCGAGCCTGGGCCAGCACACTGATTCAATCCTCGGCGACCTGGGCCTGAGCGGCGCCGATATTCAGCGCCTGAAATCCTCGGGAGTGGTGCAATGAAAAACTATTCCGATGCCCTGGTCGTGCAGGAAGTCTCGCCCCGTGACGGCCTGCAAATCGAGCCGACCTGGGTCGAGACTGTCGACAAGATCGTGTTGATAGACCAACTGTCCATGGCCGGGTTTTCCCGGATCGAAGCCGGCTCGTTCGTGTCGCCCAAGGCCATTCCCGCGTTGCGCGATGGTGAGCAGGTGTTCCAGGGCATCACTCGTCGCCCCGGGGTTATCTACGTGGCGTTGATCCCCAACCTCAAGGGCGCCCAGCGTGCTATCGAGTCCCGGGCCGATGAGTTGAACCTGGTGATGTCCGCCAGCCAGACCCACAACCTGGCGAATATGCGCATGCGTTGCGAGGCTTCGTTGGCCGCATTCGGCGATATCGTGAGCTTTGCTGCCGAGCACCCGGTGCGCCTCAACGGCAGCATCGCGACCACCTTCGGCTGCCCGTTCGAGGGCAAGATCGATGAGGACCGCGTGCTGCAATTGGTCGACGCCTACCGCGAGCTGGGCATCCAGGGCATCAGCCTGGCCGACACCACCGGCATGGCCAATCCGCGTCAGGTCGAGCGCCTGGTCAAGCGTGTGCTCGAATGTGTTCCGGCGAGCGACCTGACCCTGCATTTCCACAACACTCGCGGCCTGGGTTTGTGCAATGTGCTGGCCGCCTACGAGGCCGGTGCGCGACGGTTTGATGCGGCATTGGGCGGCCTCGGCGGTTGCCCGTTTGCGCCCGGCGCGTCGGGCAATATCTGCACTGAAGACCTGGTCAACCTGTGTGATGAAGTCGGGATCCACACCGGCATCGACCTGCCGCACCTGCTGAAAATGTCGCGGCAATTGCCAGCCTTGCTGGGCCACGAATTGCCGGGCCAGGTGGCCAAGGCCGGGCGCAATTGCGACCTGCATCCGCCACCGGCCTACATCGCCACCTTGTAAGCCGTAACCAGACAACAAAAACAATCGGACGCCTGCGAGCAGTCCGCTGGAGAGAATCGATGAGCCTTAATACGTTGGAGGCCGGCGTGCGCCCGGCCGCTGAACACGATGCCGAAAAAGCCCTGGTCAGCAAGGTCGCCTGGCGCCTGATGCCGCTGATCATGGTCTGCTATCTGTTCGCGTTTTTTGACCGCATCAACATCAGCTTCGCCAAGTTCCAGCTACAGGCCGATCTGAGCCTGAGTGACACCGCCTATGGTCTCGGCGCCGGGCTGTTTGTGGTGGGCTATGTGATCTTTGAAGTGCCGAGCAACATGATGCTGTACAAGGTCGGCGCCCGCCGCTGGATCGCTCGCATCATGATGTCGTGGGGGCTGGCGACGGCCGCTATGGTGTTCGTCACGGCCGAATGGCAGTTCTACGGCCTGCGTTTCATCATCGGTGCGATGGAGGCCGGGTTTGCCCCGGGCGTGCTGTATTACCTGACGTTGTGGTTCCCGCAGCACTACCGTGGGCGTATCACCTCGATGCTGTTCCTGGCGTCGGCGTTTGCCGGGCTGGTGGGCGCGCCGTTCTCCGGGCTGGTGCTGGAACACCTCGACGGTGTGCTGCAAATGCGCGGCTGGCACTGGTTGTTCTTGCTCGGTGGCTTGCCCTGTGTGGGCCTGGGGTTCCTGGTGCTCAAGCTGCTCAAGGATCGTATCGAGGATGCCCACTGGCTGACCCCGTCGGAGAAGACGTTGCTGGCCAGTCGCATTGCCGTGCATGAACCCCACAAGAGCGGCGGCTCATTGCTGGCAGCATTGCGTATCCCAGGCTTCCTGATGCTGGGTTTTATCTACTTCCTGATCCAGGTGGCGTCCTACGGGTTGAACTTCTGGGCGCCGCAACTGATCCGCAGCGCCGGCACCCAGAGCCCGGTGATGATCGGCTTGCTGACGGCGATTCCCTACGTCTGCGGCGCCATCAGCATGGTGGTGATCGGACGCTTGTCCGACGCCACCGGCGAACGTCGCAAGTTCGTCAGCGGCCTGGTGGCGCTGGGGGCGGTGGGGTTCTTCTGTGCCGGGATCTTTGCCGATCACACCACGTTCCTGATCGTCGCCCTGAGCTTGCTGGGCGCGGGGATCATCGCTTCGATCCCGACGTTCTGGACGCTGCCGCCGAAGTTGTTGGCCGGTGCCGGCGCGGGCGCTGCTGGCGGGATCGCGGTGATCAACACGTTGGGCCAGTTCGGCGGCATCGTCAGCCCGGTGATGGTCGGCCGGATCAAGGACCTCACTGGCAGCACCACGCCGGCGCTGTATGTCATCGGCGTGTGTGCGTTGCTGGCGGCGGCGCTGTTGCTGTGGGGCTTGCCTCAGAAGCTGCGCACCCTCGACAAGCGCTGATCAGCCGGCGGTCACCAGCGAGCGGGTGGGTGCGGCACTGAATTGAATCAGGGCCACACCGCCAATCAACATCAGCGCCCCGATCAACCGGGGCGCGGTCAATTGGCGCTCCACCAGCCCGAACAAGCCAAAGTGGTCCAGCATCAACGAGGCGACGATTTGCCCGGCCATCGCCAGGGCGATAAACCCCGAGGCGCCGAGCTTGGGCATCAGGATCAACGCCAGCGAAATGAAGCACACGCCGAACGCGCCGCCGCTCCACATCCACAGCGGCGCCTTGGTGATAAAACCCAGGTTGGGCAGCGGCAGGCGCAGGGCCAGGATCACCGGCAGCAGCACGATGATGCTCACCAGCAGCGAGGCCAGGGTGGCCCACAGCGGATGCCCCAGGCCGCGTCCCAGGTTGGCGTTGATCGCGCTTTGAAACGGCACCACTGCCCCGGCGAACGCGGCCAACAGCAACAAACCTACCCAATGCAACGTCGTCATGATCAACTCCCAGAGGTTTTGCTGGACTCTAGGCTATTCGTCGCGCAAATTTAAATTCCAAGTTCTTATGCAGAACATGCAGCTGATGAATGATCTACGACGCATCGACCTTAACCTGCTGGTGATCCTTGATGCCTTGCTCAGCGAGCAACACGTGACCCGTGCCGCCGAGCGCCTGCACCTGAGCCAGCCGGCGGTGAGCCACGCGCTGGCGCGGTTGCGGGATTTGCTCGGAGACGCGTTGCTGGTGCGCCAGGGCAGCTCGCTGGTGCCCACTGCTCGTGCTCTGGAACTGGCCATGCCGCTGGCGGAAGCGCTGGCCCAGGTACAGGCGCTGCTGGAGCCCAATCGTTTTGATCCGGCGTCGGCCAAGCGCACCTTCCGGGTCGCCATGTCGGACTACAGTGCGGCGATTTTCTTGCCGGGACTGGTGCGCACCTTGCGCCGGGAAGCGCCGGGGATTGATTTGCAGATTATCCAGGCCAGTCGCGAAGGCATGCTTGACGGTGTGCTCAATGGCGATATCGACCTGGCGGCCGGGGTGTTTCCCGACATGCCTGCCGAACTGCGCAGCACGCCGCTGTTTGAAGAGCATTACGTGTGCCTGGTGGACCGTGACAGCCTGCCGGCAAGCGGTGTACTCGACCTGCCCACCTATCTGGCGCGGCCCCACGTATTGCTGGAAATGCGTGGCAGCGGCACCCCGGAAATCGAACGGGCGCTGACGGCGATTCGTGAGCGCCGGCACGTGTCTATCAGCTTGCCTCATTGGGGTGTTGCGCCGCAGTTGATCCAGGGCACGGACCTGATTCTTACCGTGTCGTCTCGCGGGCTGCTGAACATTGATCACGAACAGTTGTTGGCGGTGCCGCCGCCGTTTCACATTCCGTCGTTTGCGTTTGTGCTGGCGTGGCATTCGCGGCGGGGTGGGGACGCGGCGTTGCAGTGGTTGAATGGGCAGGTGCAGGTTGTGATACAGGGTTGATCGGCGTTACCAACTGTTCGGTGGTTGGCGCCGTGTGTGAAATATTCGAAGAACCTGTAACCGTCCCTCGCGAATACGATATGGCACGAGATAGGGCCAGCGTGGCATCACCCACTCACGTGTACCAGGAACGCGTCCTTCTCGACCCATCGCCGGAAACTCAGCAACATGCTCAAGCCCCGTCCGGATGGCCTGAACAAACTCATAAGCCGCTTTGGGGTTTTCCTGGGCGATGAAAGCTGCTTCATCATCAAGATTTTTGAGTGCTGCCTTCAGCCACTCAACGCGCATTGGCACGCCATTTGTTTGCCACTGCGTCTACTTCGGCGGCAGTTGCAAAGTCACCCGCATCGGCTTCTTTCAACGCCTTTTGAATTTCCTCGATTTGCCATGCTTCACGCGTCAGGTATTCGCGTAACGCATCGACGGCGAGGAACGATTTGCTGCGCCCGGTGGCCTTGGCAAGGCTGGCGAGTGTTTCGGAGATGTCTTCAGGTAGACGTAATGACATGACCGACATAAGTGCCTCGATGTAGTGATGTGTAATACAACATACTACATTGTCACCGTTGCATCTTTGTGTCCCGTTCGTCAGGACTGCTCCTCAGTAAGCCCTGACGACCGTTCGTCGCACTAACAAGTTTTTTCTAAACCTTTGCCGCCCTGAAAATTCAGATTCAGAGCGGGGCTCGTTTCCCTGCACCTGTTTATTACCTGGAGGAACCCATCATGAGCCGCATGGCTATCCGGTTACGCACCGCCAGTTTCGCGATGCTGCTGGGCCTCGGCGCCAGCAATGCTTTCGCCCAGTCGCCTGCCGATTTCATCGAGCAGGCTTCGGCCAAGGGCATGGCCGATATCGAGACCAGCCGCATGGCACACGCCAAGACTTCGTCCCAGGAGATCAAGGACTACACCATCGAAGTCATCAATGAACGCACCCTGGCCAATCAGCACCTGGCGGCCATCGCCAAGAAGCTCGACTTGCCGGTGGCCCCACGGGACAAGATTGTCGACAAGGCCGAATCGCTGATGCCCGAGCTCAAGGACGGCGACTCCTTTGACGCCGCCTACACCGCCCAGCAGATCAAGGCCAACGAAGACGCGATCGCCTTGTTCAAGCAGGAGGGCGCCGAGTCCGATATCCCGGAAATAAAGGCTTTGGTGGATGAGACCTTGCCCAAGTTGGAAGAGCGCCTGGAGAAAGCCCGGGCGCTGGCGTCGACGTACGGTAAGGGTCACCAGGGCGACGGTTGATTGCCTTGAGTACCCCATGAAAAACGGTGGCTGGAGTGATCCAGCCGCCGTTTTTTTATGCCTGGTTCAGGTCCGTCTTGGACCGGCCATTGTCATCCGTTGTTTCGGTAACCAGGGTCGTCACAGTGATGGTTTCACTGTCGCCGATGGTCTTGTATTCCTTGCGCAGTTTCTCCAGTTCCTTGCGGTCCAGGCCGTCCAGGCTCAATACGGCGTTTTGTGCATCCTTGGTGGCGCGCAGCAACTCGTCAATCTTGATATGCAAAATGTCGTTGTCGCGGTTTTGCGTGTTCTGGATCAGGAACACCATCAGGAAGGTGATGATGGTGGTGGAGGTGTTGATGATCAGCTGCCACGTGTCGTTGTAGTGGAAATAGGGCCCGCTCAGACTCCACAGGAGGATCAATCCCACCGCCGCGTAGAACGTGCGGGCGCTGCCTGCCCAGCGGGACAGGGATTGTGAGATGGCGGAGAATTTCATGACCGTTTTCCTATAAGGGTGGGTGATGAAAATACTGACCGCAGGCGCGCTCTGAAATTTCTTTTTACAATTGAGGATCTGAACAAAGTTGTACGTTTTCCTGCTGGGGGTCAGCCGTGATCCTCCAGCGCCAGCAGATACTGCTTGGCCTCAAGCCCGCCGGCGAACCCGGTCAAGCCACCCGACGCACCGATCACCCGATGGCACGGCGCAACAATCGAAATCGGATTGCGCCCGTTGGCGGCGCCGACGGCACGCACGGCCTTGGGGTTGCCTATCTGCGCAGCGATCTGGCTGTAGCTGCGGGTCTCTCCGAACGGGATGGTCAACAGCGCCTGCCAGACTTTCTTCTGGAAGTCGGTGCCGGCGAAGTCCAGTTCCAGCTCGAAACGATTGCGGGCACCGGCGAAGTACTCCTTCAACTGTCGCTCGGTCTCCAGCAGTACCGGGCTGTTGCTGGCTTCTTGCAGGGCACCCAGGCGAACGCGATTGGGCCGCTCTTTTTCCCAGAGGATGGCGGTGAGTTTTCCGTCACGGGCCACGAGGGTCAGTTGGCCGACGGGGGAGGGCATGTATTTGTATTCGTAGGACATGGTCGGGCTCCTTGAGTGGGTATGGCTCTACTGTAGATAGGCCGGCCCAGGGTGGAACTACGTTTCTTGCGGTCGAATTCGCGAACGACTTAGAAGTTCCAGTAAACCCAATCGGCGTAATACGGATACCAATAAAACCACGAGAACCAGTACAGCGCCTTGAGTACCGATGCCGTGCCAATGACAAAAAATGAAGCGATGTTGAGCAGCGTGATGATCACGGCAAATACGGTTACACGCCGACTGGCATGCAGTTGGGCAAACCGGGCGCCATAAACGGAGGCGGTGATGGACGCCAGCACCAACACGAGTCCCAGCGCAAAGGGCAGCCTGAGGAACGAGAGCAGCAGAGGAGCGATCAGTACCCAGCCCAGTACCTTGCGCAGTACGGGGCTGGGCGTGCGGTCTGAGGGAGGGAGCATTGCGCGGTTCCTTGAAGTGCTGTTACCGGTCTTGTTGCAATACCTTGAGGGCAGCAGACGCAAGAAAGCCCGAACGGCTTTTTTCTTCCGGATGATGCAGGACGTATTCGTCAATGCGGTTCAGCAGATAGCCGGGCAACGTGATATTGAGTTTCTGTGCCTTGCCCAGGTACTTGGTCACATCAATATCCACCACCGCCCAAGTACAGCCGGCATATTGCGGGTTGGCGGCATGGAGGGTGACTTTCTGTGCTGTAGGAATGGGCGCACCGTCTTCTGCGAGGATCTCGAAGTGGCCTTCGATCGCTTCGCGAGCCATGGCCATGGCGTCGTCCAGATCATCTCCAGCTGAGAAGCAACCGGGAATGTCCGGGACTTCCACACCCCAGGCATGGTCCTCGTCACCGGTTGAAATTGCGATTGGGTACAGCATGTTTGTTGTCCTCCACGAACGTGTTAGCTGAGCAGAGCTTGTTTCAAAATGCTCTTTGCGGTCTTGTCCAGCAGGTCCTTTTTAGGATGGGGAATCGTCACGAGCCCCGGCTTTGTCGGGTGCTTGAAATGATGATGGCTGCCTCTGATTCGCACCAGATACCAGCCATCCGCAACGATGTGACCTATCAAATATCGGCTGTCCACAGCACCTCCTTGTGGTGTGTGTTGGTGGAGACTATAACCACTGAAAATAAATTATCAACACTCTACCTACCAGCGGTCGATGACCGGTGTTTCTGTAGGGCGCGTATGTAGTGTATGAGCGCATGGGGACGGTGCCCGGCGGAGGTATTGCGAGGTTTTTCGAGAGAACAATCAGGCTTTCTGACGAGCCTGCAGCAACTCATCAATTACCGTGAGAAATGCCGTGACCATCAAGCTGCTTGCGCCGCTGCGCGTAAGAACGAGCAGCCGTGCATACGCTTCCGCGTCCACCAACGGCCGATACGTCACGCCCTTGTTCATCAAACTCTGCGTACATTCCGGCACCAGCGCCACACCTTGTCCCGCCGCCACCAGTGCAATGATCGAGGTAATTTGCCGTCCCGACGGCCCGGCCCTCAGTGGCAAACCTTTGTGCCGATAAAGCTGCTCAATGGACTGGTTAAGCCCCGAGCCATAATCGGCTGGGAACAGAATCAACGGGTACCCACTCAACTGCGCCAGGCTGACCTCGGCCTGGTTGGCCAACGGGCTGTCGCTGGACACCGCCGCCACCAGCCGCTCCTCACCCAACGACAACGCTTGCACCTCAGTCTGACCGTCCTGGGGCAGTAACCGGCTCAGGCCGATATCCAGGCGGCCATCAGCCACCTGTGCGCCCAGGCTGCCGGAGGCGCATTCCACCAGCGTCAGTTGCACATCGGGAAAGCGTTGGGCGAAGGCTTGAATCGCCTGGCTGAACAAGTCCGATAGGGCTATCGAACTGACGTAACCCAGCGCCATTTGCCCGGCGGCACCCGCCGCCAATTTGCCCGCGATGACTTCAGCGAGGTCGACCTGCTCCAGCACCGCCCGTGCGTAGGGCAGGAACGCGCGCCCCTGGGGAGTGAGCGAAACCGTGCGACTGGTGCGGTCGAACAGGCGAAATCCCAGCTCAGTCTCCAGCGCGGAAATCTGCCGGGTCAACGGCGGCTGGGCCAAGTGCAGGCGAATGGCCGCTCGGCCGAAGTGCAATTCTTCGGCGACGGTCAGAAAGTAACGCAGCTTGCGTAGGTCGAGCATCCTGGCCCCAGGGTATTGATCGGTTCGAAATCGGTATTGGTCTCGGGTGTGCGGGTCATTCTATAAAGGCCTCAGATAATAAAACGAGAGGTTTCATGAAACCGCGCCTGCATTGTGCCCGTCTTGCCCTGTTCCTGTGTGGCTGCGCGGCGTTTCTCAACCTCTACGCCACCCAGAGCATTTTGCAGACCCTTGCCGCCAACTTTGAAGTGAGCGCCAGGGCGGCCGGTTGGAGCATTACCGTCACCACCTTGGCGGTAGCGCTGACCGCGCCCTTTGTCAGCCGCCTGACCGGGCGTTTTGAGCAACGCACGGTGATCTCGGCGGCTGCGCTGTTGCTGGCGTTGCCGGCGCTGATGACTGCCTATGCCAGCAGCTTTGCCGAACTGCTGGTGTGGCGCTTTATCGAAGGCATGCTGATCCCCGTGGTGTTCGCCACCAGCGTGGCCTACATCGGTGATCGCTGGCGCGGCGGCACCGTCACCGAAGTCACCAGCCTCTATGTGGCCGGCACCGTGCTCGGCGGGTTTGCCGGGCGCTTCGTCACCGGCGTGATGACCGAGTACGTCGGCTGGCGCGAAGCCTTTGAACTGTTGGCAGTGTTGAGCCTGATGGTGGGCGGATTTATCCAGTTCCTGCTGCCGGGCAATCCGCCCCGAGTCGCACGACCTTCAACCACCTGGGCCGACGTGCTCGGCACGCCGCTGCTGGCAGCCTACGCCGTAGGATTTTGCGTGCTGTTCTCCCAAGTGGCGACGTTTACCTACGCTGGCCTTTACCTCAGCCAAGCCCCGTTCGACCTTGGCCCGGCGGCGCTGGGCACGATCTATATGGTGTTCCTGCTGGCCCTGGTGGTCATTCCCGTTGCCGGGCGCCTGAGCAAATCCCGCCCGCAATCCGAACTGCTGACGGCGGCTGCGGTGCTTGGCGTTTGTGGCTCGGGCCTGACCTTGCTGCCATCCCTGTGGTGCATCGTGCTGGGCCTGGCCCTTAGCTCCACGGGCGTGTTCCTCGCCCAGGCCGCGGCCAGCGCCTTTACCACTGCCACCGCCCGCCACAACAAGGCCGGCGCCGTGGGCCTGTACCTCACCTGCTATTACCTGGGCGGCAGCTTCGGCGCCATCGTCCCGGCGCTGATCTGGGGGCGTTGGGGTTGGGTGGGGTGTGTGGCGCTGATCATCGGTTTCCAGCTACTGTCGTTGCTGATCGCCCTGGCGGGCTGGAAGCCCCTCCAACCTGAACTGAGCAAGACCTCATGAACGATGCCGTTGCCCTGCCGGTACCCGAGACTTCCGCCCGTCGCCGCTCGTTGATCGCCGGCTGCAGCGCCCACGCGATTCACGATGGCCTGACCGATGTGATCTACGTGCTGCTGCCGATCTGGCAAGCGCAGTTCGGCATGACCTACGCCCAGGTCGGCCTGCTGCGCGGTGCCTATTCCGGGATGATGGCGGTGTTTCAGCTGATGGCCAGTCGCGCCGCCAAACGCTGGGGACGCACGCCGATGCTGGTGGGCGGCACGGCGCTTGCCGGTGTTGCCTATCTGTTGGTGGGGCAGGCGACCGGGTTGGGCATGTTGTTGCTGGCGTTGCTGTTGGGCGGGCTGGGGGCGAGTACCCAGCATCCGCTGGCTTCTTCGATGATCACCGACACCTACGAGAGCGGTGGTGGGGTCAAGGAAGCGCTGTCTCAATACAACTTCTCCGGGGACATTGGCAAAACCCTGGTTCCCGGGCTGGTCGGCCTGTTGCTGACCGTCATCAGCTGGCGCGCGAGCGTCACGCTTCTTGGAGTGCTGGGATTGGCTGCGGCGGGGTTGCTGTGGTGGCTGATCCCAACGCAGGCAGCGGCGTCCACTTCCGGGAAAACCGCCAGGACACTGGTAGGAAGCGGCTCCGTCAGCGGCCTGCGTGCGCTGATCGTCACGGGCACACTCGACAGTGCCGTGCGCATGGGCTTTCTCACGTTTCTGCCCTTTCTTCTGCAAGCTAAAGGCGCCGGCACTGCGGGCATCGGTCTCGCGCTGACCATGCTGTTTATCGGCGGCGCCTTCGGCAAATTGCTCTGCGGCTACCTCGGCGCACGCATCGGCGTGATGAAAACCGTGTGGCTGACGGAGAGCAGCACGGCGGTGTTGATCGTTGCGGCGGTGTACCTGCCGTTGAGCGGGTTGATGGTGATGTTGCCGGTGTTGGGGCTGGCGTTGAATGGCACCTCTTCGGTGCTGTACGGCGCGGTGCCGGATCTCGCTGGCGCAGGTAAACGCGAGCAGGCGTTTGCCGTGTTCTACACCGGCACCATCGGCGGGGGCGCGTTGGCGCCGGTTCTTTTTGGCGGGCTGGGGGACTCGATGGGCGTGCCGGTGGCGGTGATGGTGCTGGCGGGGATGTTGTTGCTGACGTTGCCGTTGGCGTGGGTGGTGCAGCGGGGCTGCTCACTCAAATAATCGAATGATTGGCGACATGCCCCGGCTGTGCTTGCAGATCGATACCCAGTGCGTGAAGCACCTTGAGTACCGTTTCGAAGCGGGGCTTTGCTCCAGGGGCAAATGCCTTGTACAGACTCTCACGGCCCATGCCGGTATCGGTCGCGACCCGCGCCATCCCGCGAGCTTTGGCCACGTACCCGACGGCCCTGAGGAACTCCTCGTTATCGCCGTCGGCCAGAACTTGAGAAAGGTATTCGCTGATGGCTTCATCACTGTCGAGCAGTGCCGCCATATCAAATGTCGTCAGTGTTTGGCTCATGATCAAACTTCCTTTGCCAGTTTTTTTGCTCGCCGGATGTCGGCGTCTTGTGAGGATTTGTCGCCACCGGCCAGCAAGACGATGACGGTTCTTCCTCGCTGCGTGAAATACACTCGATAACCCAGATCGATATCTACGCGCATTTCCGAGACACCGTTGCCTACCGTCTTTATATCGCCCAGATTGCCAGCAGATGCGCGATCGATGCGCCGGGCGATGGCGATTTTTGCGCGTAAATCACGTATTGCTGAATGCCAGGTAATGAAGGTCTGCGTTTGCTGGACATGATAGTTCACGGGTTCTCACTGTATCCATATGGATACTGGCTGGCAATAGGCATGAGCACGTGCGCGCGGCGCGGTTAGGCGCAGGAGAATGATGTGAGTAAGGCTAAGGATTCAAATGGTCTCTTGTTGCGAGCGATTGCAGTGTCGAAGTCTCTTGCAGTTGCTGGCGCCTAATCCATCAAGGATGCGATCCGCTGCGCATCCTCCGGCGTCGCCGGGTTGTACACCACCATATTCAGATCCTTGCGCCCATCGACCGCAAACACTGAATACTCAAATTCGATCGGCCCCAACACCGAATGGCGTATCCGCTTGATGCGATCACCATGGGCGCCCTGAACATCGTTTTCGCTCCACATCGCCTTAAATTCAGGGCTGCGTCGACACAGTTCATCCACCAGCGGCTGCACCTGCTCCGCCGCGCCTGAGCGCGCCGTATCAATCCTGAAAGCCCCCAGCACAAATCGCGCCACGCTTTCCCAGTCGTATTGGGCCGCGCGGGAATTGGGATCAAGGAACATGAACCGCAGGATATTTCGCTGTTCCGGCGCCTGGGATCCGTAGTCCATCAACATCACCGTCGCCGCCTGGTTCCAGGCCACCACATCCCAGGTCGCCGTACGCAGGATCGCGGCGCTGGGGTTCAAGGCATCCAGTACCCGTTGCAGGCGTGGCGTCACCGTTTCGTTTTGCTGGTAGCGCACTTCGGGTGGGCGTCCGAAGGCCAGCAGGAACAGATGCTCGCGTTCGATATCGGTCAACATCAGCGCATGGGCAATCCGCTCCAGCACTTCCACCGACGGCGCGCCGCCACGGCCCTGTTCGAGCCAGGTGTACCAGGTGGGGCTGATGTTCGCGCGTTGGGCCACCTCTTCGCGGCGCAAACCTGGCGTACGCCGTCGTGCCGATGAGAAGCCGAATGCCGCCGGATCAAGCCGGGTACGTCGGTCTTTCAGATAGCTGCCCAACTGGTTTGCGCTCATAGCCTGTTAGCCTCTATACCCTGATAACCTCACTACTTTACCCGTATAGGGCAAGCGCACAGATTAGTCTCTGAATACACACGGAGATACGGTTCATGCGCATATTTATAACGGGTGTCAGCGGATTTATCGGGTCGGCTGTCGTCAAGGAACTGATCGCGGCGGGCCATCAGGTGCTGGGGTTGTGCCGCTCGGATGACAAGGTGGCAGCGCTGGAGGCCGCCGGGGCTCAGGTACATCGTGGGTCGCTTGAGGACCTGGGAAGCCTCAAGTCTGGTGTTGCCCAGGCGGATGGCGTGATTCACCTGGCGTTCAATCACGACTTCTCGAAATTCGTCGCGAACTGCGAGGACGACCGCCGGGTTATCCAGGCGCTGGGAGAGGCACTTGCCGGGTCGGATCGACCGCTGATCATTACCTCCGGTGTCGGAATTGCGAGCACCGTGCCGGGGCAGTTGGCGACGGAGGATGGTGCGGTGGTTACCTCAGCGCAAATTCCCCGTGCGGCGTCAGAAGAGGCGGCTAACGCTGTAGCCGCGACGGGGGTGAATGTGTCGGTAATGCGTTTGCCTCAAGTACACGACACCGTCAGGCAGGGGCTGGTTAGCCCGGTGATCGAGTTGTATCGCGAGAAGGGCGTTTGCGCTTACATCGCCGACGGGAAAAACCGTTGGCCGGCGGCACATATTCTGGATGTGGCTCGGCTCTACAGGCTGGCGATTGAAAAGGCCGAGCCGGGCACGAGGTATCACGCGGTGGCGGAGGAGGGTGTGTCGCAACGGGAGATTGCCGAGGTGTTGGGGACGCGGCTTGGTTTGCCGGTTAAATCCATTTCGGCGCAAGAGGCTCAGGGGTTTTTTGGTTGGTTGGCAAGGTTTACCGCTCACGATATGCCTGCATCCAGTGCGATCACGCGCAAGAAGTTGGGATGGGAACCGGTGGGGCCGGGGTTGCTTGCGGATCTTGCGCAGTTGGAGGGAACTGAAGGCTGAAGCGCGGATTGGCCTGAATATTTGAACCTTGCTCCATTGCCTACACAACCATCAGAATCGTCCCGGTTGTACGCCTTGGGCAACCTCTTTAAGGTTCGTCAGCCGCTGCCCATCAGCGGTCGGGTTTAGTAGCCCGGTGAAGTTTTGGCGTACGGCTGTTCTATCGGTCAGGCATCTTATTGCCTGTGCCTAATGGTAGCTGTGCGCAGGGCGTCTTCGGGCGCGCCGGTTCTGAAACTTCCCGGTCTACTAACCTGCGTACAGCTGCCACCCTATCTCCGTAGTACTGGGTGGTGGTCCTTCTTGAGGATCAACAGATGTGTACTGACTCGTATAACTCACCCGTAAGAATCTTCAGCGTACGTCCCGAAATCGGCACCGATGCATTGCTCGCCAACGCTTACGAAACCATTGCCGGCGCTGGCGCAATGACCAACGAATTTGCCGATAACCTGCCAGATAAGCATCGCAGTCTGGCCTTGGCGATTCAGCAAATGATTGAACTGGGGCTTTTACTGGTAGAAGCCGTGCAGGACCGAGTGGATCGGGTTTCTTGATTCTGTAAAAGGCTTTCCCTTCCAGGCCGCACATACCAAGGGAAGGGCAGCCCTCCAATATTTTTTTCTCTTTCGGCAGTAAGGCGCATTACATTGATTCGACACCCGCAACAGCTATCGGATCTGCTGGCGTTGGAGTTGGGGCTTTGACGAATAATTGGTGACGGTGATGCACGCATTTAAAGTGTTTGGCGCTAGAGTTATCGCGGTGTCGGTAGTGGCCATCGGAGTGATTTTTAACGGTGGAAATGCCTTTGCCCTGGATGCCACAAAAACCCCAGGCGACAACCTGCCCAACCTGAGCCGTGCGTACGTTCTTCAGGATTTCAATGCGCAAGGTCAGCCAGAAGAAATAGCGCTAGGCGAAAATCTTCAGAACGCCTATTTCTACACAAACTGTTATCGCTCATCGGGATGCCATCAAGGTGTGCCGGAAGGAGCGCTGGTATTCAACACACCCTCGGGTCTTAACGCGACGCCCAACAGTCACTATCCCCGGGTTGAACTGCGGGCAAAAAGAGAGTTCACCGCAGGTGATGTGTTTGATAACACCCAGTCCGGCGAGCTTTACGTGGTGCAAAATCCAAGCACAAAATCGATCATATTTGCCCAGATACATGGCGACAAGGCGGGAGGTTCGGAGCTGCTGAAGCTTCGCTGGGAAGGTGGCTCGATCATCGCCGGGACCAAAACGCGCTATGGGCAAAAGGAGCAACGGACAGTATTGCTGAAGGGGCTCGAGCTTAACGACAAGCTGAATTACAAGATTGAGGTCAAGGGCTCCGAGGGTGGCATGGTGCTGCTGGTTTCGGCTGCGGCGAATGGCAGGCAGGCCAGCCGGGAGTTCGATATTCCGCCATCGGGTTGGCAGGGCATCAATCTGTATTTCAAGGCCGGGAATTACAACCAGACCGCTGAGCAGGACGGCGGGGCAGCTATTGTTGCGTACACCTCCCTGGATGTTAGTTATCGATAAATAGGACAGTTTGGGGGGAGTTCCCCTCCTTGACCGATCCGTACCGTTATTTCTTGAAGTACATCATTGCATCAATAAACCGCTCAGCTTTTTGCTGAGTGTCGACCAGAGAAAAGTTCATGGTGCTACCCGCCTGATTTCGGGTAATCACCACCCAACGGCCGCGCTTGGAGTAAAGCGTCGCGGTACCAATTGAGTTGAAATAGATCCTGGTTTGTACCGACTTGGACGAGGTGACCGAGCTTCCGGCAGCTATTGCCCCGTTACCAATCGGTACTGCACTGGCAAACCCGCTGCTGGACGAGACGATGCCGTTGCCATAACCGATGTACTCGTCGGTGAAAAATACCTGCTCAGGCCTGGTCTTTTGCGGTTGCTCCATCAGGACCTGCTCGATTATTGATCTTGCCTGTTCCGCAGTGATGGGGGCCGGCGTGTATTCAACGACTTTGGCGGCGCAGCCGGTGATCAATAACATGACTGTAATAACGAAAGCCTTCATCCCTGATCCCTTGAAATTGATATTGGCAACTCTGCCACGGCGAACATGAGAGCAGCATGATTGCTGCACGTTGTACCAAATCCCACCCATAAAAAAACCGGTCACCAAGGACCGGTTTTTTTACACATCCCCCGTCAAAACCAGCCTGACGCAGGAGCAAAATCTGAGTGGAGCGGGTAGAGGGAATCGAACCCTCATCTAAAGCTTGGGAAGCTTTCGTTCTACCACTAAACTATACCCGCTCAGAGCGGCTGACTTTGTACCAGATGTGCTCGCGGATTTGAAGTTTTTCTTCGAAAATTCTGTGTTTTACGTGCCAACGGTCGATCGTGGGCAGGCGGCCCCCCTGGGAAATCCGGCCCGCCCACAACCCCACCGCTCATACGGCAAACGCATGCTGTGGCTGTGACGCGTGGTACCGCAACCGGCTTGGCTGCTGCTCCGGTCTCAAAAAGCCCATCAACGCCTCCCGGCTATCCCGGCACGCGGCCTTGTGCTCCATATCCAGAAAGTGCCCGGTTGCCTGAATCGTGCCGAAGCTGCTTTTCGCAATATGTTGCCCAAACAGCTTGGCATCCTGGGCACTGGTGTACTCGTCCCATTCGCCGTTCAAGAACAACACCGGTATATCAATCTGCTTAGCGGCCTTGAGGTAGCACAGCCGGTCGCTGTTGAGCACGTGGCTGATGTGAAAGTGCATCTGCCCATACTCGTGCTCGGCCAGGCTGCTCACGTGTTTGTGATTGAAGCGTTTGAACAGCGACGGCAGGTGTTTGCCGATGGTGCTGTTGACCAGGTGGCCCACGCGGTCGCGGTCGAGGTTGCCGAGGTAGTCGACACCGCGCTCCAGGTAGTCGCGCATCGGGGCGTTGATCACCGGGGAGAACGAGCTGATCACGGCCTTTTCCACACGGCGCGGGCGGTGGGCGAGGGCGACGAGGGTCGCGGCGCCGCCCCAGGAAAAGGACAGCACGTGTTCGGCGGCGAAGTGGTCGATGAGTTCCAGAAGGATCTGGCCCTCGACTTCTTTCGTCAGCATATGCTCGTGGCGGTTGTGGATTTTGGAGCGGCCAGCGTAGGGCTGGTCATACAAAACCACGTTGAACGTCGGGTGCAGGCTTTTCACGGTCTGGGCGAAAGACGCAGTGGTGGCCATTGAGCCGTTGACCAGGATGATGGTCTTGGCTGCTGCGTCCGCGCGATAGAACTCCGTGTAAACCCGATACTGACCCTGTATATCCAGCACAGCGATTTCTGGCCTCATGTCGTAAGACTCCTGGCAAGCGGGTAATGCGCGCAGATCACTCTGCACGAGCTTTGTGACAGGTAGGCATACGCCTGGAAGTGAGGGCCCATGTCGATCCGACGGGTGTTGTTATGGCGGGCAATTTGCCGTGAGAGGCCCGCAGGTCAAGCGTGCGGACGGGCAAAGTGTTTCTTGTAGGTAGGGGTGACTCGCCAGTCAGATTGCGGCTGGCTGGGTTGATTCAAGCATCAGGGATGCCAGTTCGCCAGTCGATGGCGTGGGTTTTTGCCATCATCGGCTGAACGGTCATCAGACCTGTTGGATTTCAGCCTCTGTAAGCGCCCGGTAATGGCCTGGCGCAAGGGCTGCGTCCAACTCCAGCGGTCCCATGCGTTCGCGGTGCAGGCGCATCACTTTGTTGTCGAAGTGCCCGAACATGCGCTTCACCTGGTGATAACGCCCTTCAATGATGCTCAGGCGCGCCGTTCTGGGGCCCAATAGTTCCAGTTCCGCCGGTTGGGTGGTGAGGTCTTCAAAGGCGAAGTACAGGCCGGCGGCGAAAGTGGCCGCGTATTGCGGGCCGATGTCCTGCTCGGTCTCGACGTAGTAGACCTTGGGCAGTTTGGTTTGCGGCTGGGTCAGGCGGCGGGACCACTGGCCGTCGTTGGTGATCAGCATCAGGCCGGTGGTGTTGAAATCCAGACGACCGGCGATGTGCAGCTCGTGCTTGTCCGGTTCATCCAGCAGGTCGAGCACCGTGGGGTGTTGCGGGTCGGACGTGGCGCTGACGCAGCCCTGGGGTTTGTGCAGCATGAAGTAACGCGCGGGTTTGCCGGCTTGCAGCACTTCGTCATCCAGCAACACACGGCTGAACTCGCTTACCGGGTGGTGCGGATCGCTGATGGCCTGGCCGTCGACGCTGATCCGCCGCTCCACCAGCAACAGGCGAACCTGTTTACGGTTGAAACGGGGCAGGTTGCTGAGGAAACGATCTACGCGCATTACGACCGCTCGTTGCCGCGCAGTTGTTCGTCCACCTGGGCACAACGCGGGCACAGGCAGGCTTTGTTGCGCAGTTCCGCCGGCAAGGCTTCGAGCACTGCGGGGTCGATGCTGACGGAATAGCACCAGCATGCCTGGTCGGCAGTGCGCGGGTCGGCCAGGGCGCAATCGTTGCGGGCGCCGCAGGCGGGGCAGAGGGTTGGCGTGGTCATCGGTCGGTTCAGGCTGTATCGGACAAGGTCCCGGTGAAACCCGGTGTGCCTTGCACGATACAGCCCCGCCGCGTTATTGCAAATCACGCTCCAGCACCACCACCCGTTGGCCTGCACCAATGCCGCTGCCGGGCTGCACCGGAATTTCCCGCACGGTGCCGGCGAACGGTGCGACTACCGGGATTTCCATTTTCATCGACTCCAGGATCACCAGCACATCTCCCGCCGCCACGCGTTCGCCAGCGCTGACCTGCACTTGCCAGAGATTGCCGGCGATGTGGCTGTCGATGCTGTATTCGTTGGCCTGCAAGGGCGTGTCTGCGCCCTGTGGTGCGGCGAGTTCCTCGCTGTCGAAATGCGCCTGGCCGCTGGCGATCCAGCGTTCGCGTTCGGCGTTGAACGCGCGCTGTTGTTGCCCGCGAAACGCGCCGATGCTTTCGGCTTCCTGCGCGAGAAAGGCCTGGTAATCCGTCAGGTTCAACTGACTGTGTTCGATGCTCAGTTCAAACCGCCCAAGGGGAAAATCCCGGCGAATCTGCACCAGCTCATCGGAGCTCACCGGGTAAAAGCGGATCTGGTCGAAGAAGCGCAGCAACCACGGTTTGCCATCGAACGCGGCGACTTCCCGGTAGCGGTTCCACATCTGCAAGGTGCGCCCGACGAACTGATAACCGCCGGGACCTTCCATGCCGTACACGCACAGGTAGGCGCCACCGATGCCCACGGAGTTTTCGGCGGTCCAGGTGCGTGCCGGGTTGTACTTGGTGGTGACCAGGCGGTGACGCGGGTCCAGCGGCGTGGCCACGGGCGCGCCGAGGTAGACGTCGCCCAGGCCCATCACCAGGTAGCTGGCATCGAACACGGTGTGGCGCACTTCGTCGAGGTTGGCCAGGTCGTTGATGCGGCGGATGAACTCCAGGTTGCTCGGGCACCATGGGGCATCCTTGCGCACGGTGGTCATGTATTTTTCGATCGCCAGTTGGCAGGCCGGGTCGTCCCAGGACAGTGGCAGGTGGACGATGCGCGACGGCACCTGCAGGTTTTGGCTGGCGCAGACGGCGTGCCATTCGGCGGTGATCAGCGCCAGGAGGTCGGCGAGGGTAAGTTGTTCGGGCTGATAGTGGATTTGCAGGGAGCGGATGCCGGGTGTCAGGTCGATGACGCCGTGCAGGGCTTGTGCTTCGAGGGCTTGCATCAGGGCGTGGGCGCGAAAGCGCAGCACCAGGTCGAGTTCCGGGGCGCCGATTTCCAGGAGCAGGTGGGTGTCGCCGGCGAGGCGGGCGACGAGGCGGGTGTCGGCCTGGCCGATGTCCAGAACAACAGGCGACCTGATCATTCCCACGCTCTGCGTGGGAATGCATCCTGTGACGCTCTGCGTCATTGCGTCGACAGCGGGACGCGGAGCGTCCCAGGCGGCATTCCCACGCAGAGCGTGGGAACGATCCCAGTTCAAGGCGAGGTCTCGGGCGGTCTTGATGTCGACGGGGGTGAAGCAGATTTTGTCACCCGCCTTGAGCTGGCCCAACTGCCACAAGTCCGCCTCGATCACCGTCACCGGGCATACAAACCCACCCAGGCTCGGGCCGTCGGGGCCGAGGATCACCGGCATGTCCCCGGTAAAATCCACCGCACCGATCGCATACGGATTGTCGTGAATATTCGACGGATGCAACCCCGCCTCACCGCCATCCGTACGCGCCCACAGAGGCTTCGGCCCGATCAACCTCACACCCGTGCGGCTGGAGTTGAAATGCACTTCCCACTGGGTGGCAAAGAACGTCTCGATGTACTCGGGCTTGAAGTATTCCGGCGCGCCGTGGGGGCCGTAGATCACCCGCAGTGTTCGCACCTCGCCAAGCGGTTCAGGCACTAGCGTATTGCCGCAACTGAGATCCTCCAACGGCAGTAAGTGCAACACATCACCCGCCCGCAAAGCCCGCCCGCCATGCCCACCAAACTGGCCAAGGGTGAAGGTACTTTTGCTTCCCAGATAATCCGGAACCTGCAGCCCGCCGCGCACGCAAAGGTAGCTGCGAGCACCGGCCCCGGCGATGGTGCCCAGGTTCAAGGTTGCGCCCGCCGGGATCAGCAACGCGGTGTTCATCGATACCGCTTCATCATTCAAGCGCAGCACAATGTCTGCACCCGTCACCGCCACCACCGCCGCACAATTGAAGCGCAGCAACGGCCCGCTCATGGTGATTTCCAGCGCAGCGGTGCCCTCGGCATTGCCCAGCAGGCGATTGCCCAGGCGCAGCGCGCGACTGTCCATCGGCCCCGACGGCGGCACGCCTACGGCCCAGTAACCGAGGCGCCCCGGATAGTCCTGCACACTGGTTTGCGTGCCGGCGCTGAGCACTTCAAACGTGTTGGCGTGGTACACCAAATCTTCAAGGCAGCGCGTCCACGGATGGCCACTGGCGAACGGTGTAGCGAGCAGAATCTGGCGCAGATAATCGCGGTTGGTTTCCACGCCGTACAGTTGGCTGTTGCTCAGGGCTTGATGCAAATCCAGGCGTGCCTGTTCGCGGGTCGGCGCCCAGGTGATGAGCTTGGCGATCATCGGGTCGAAGTAGGGCGGAATCTCGCAACCGGCCTCCACCCACGTGTCGATGCGCAGGCCTTCAGCGACCGGGAAGTCCACATACGTCAAAAGCCCCGGGCTTGGCTGAAACTCCCGGCCCGGATCTTCGGCGTACAGGCGTGCCTGAATCGCGTGGCCGTGAGGCTTCAGTTGCAGTTCCCGCAATGGCGGCATTTCCCCGGCGGCCAATTGCACCATCCAGCGCACCAGGTCCACGCCCCACACTTGCTCGGTGACGCCATGTTCCACCTGCAACCGGGTGTTCACTTCCAGAAAATAGAAGCGGCCATCGGCGCTATCAAAGATAAATTCCACGGTGCCGGCGCTGCGGTAATTCACTGCCTTGGCCAGGGTGATGGCGGCACGGCACAGCTCATCCGCCATGCCGTCGGGCAGGTTCGGCGCCGGGGTTTCTTCAAGCACTTTCTGGTTGCGCCGCTGCACCGAACAGTCGCGCACACCGAGGGCGATCACCTCGCCGCAGCCGTCACCAAACACCTGCACTTCCAGGTGCCGGGCGTGCTGGATGTACTTCTCGATAAACACACCGGCATCGCTGAAATTGTTCTGGCCCAGGCGTTTCACCGCCTCGAAACAGTCGCGCAATTCATCGGCGCTGTGGCACACGCGCATGCCGATCCCGCCACCACCGGCGGTGCTTTTAAGCATGATCGGATAGCCCACGGTTTCCCCGGCCAGTAGTGCGGCGTCGAGGCTGTTGAGCAGCTCGGTGCCTTCCAGCAGCGGGATGTTGTGCTGCCTGGCCAACGCGCGCGCGGTGTGCTTGAGGCCGAATACCCGCAGCTGTTCCGGCGTCGGGCCGACGAAGGCGATGCCTGCTGTTTCGCAGGCTTCGGCGAAGGCGGCGTTTTCCGATAGAAAGCCATAGCCGGGATGAATCGCGGTGGCGCCACACGCCTTGGCCGTGGCGAGGATTTTCTCCACCGACAAATAGGTGCCGGCCGCCGCGCCTTCGCCCAGGCTGTAGGCCTCATCCGCTTGCTGGATATGCAGGCTCGCGGCATCGGCTTCGGAATACACCGCCACGCCCTTGACCGAAAGCTCACGCAAGGTGCGCAGGATGCGGCAGGCGATGGCGCCACGGTTGGCGATCAACAGTTTTTCGAACATGGCAAAACCCCGCAGGCCGATGAGTGCTCGGCCTTGTCCTGGGATGCGGGCCGTCCCGCAAATGTGGATGGCGCTACGGTCGTCCGCAGCGCATGCAGTCAGTGTGGGAGGTGGAGTGTGGGAGCGGGCTTGCTCGCGAATGCGGTGGTTCAGTCAATACATCAGTCGCCTGATACGCCGCTTTCGCGAGCAAGCCCGCTCCCACACAATCTCGCTCCCACAGGTGATCTTCAGCGTTTTCGCAGGCACTGCCCGGCCCGGGCCTGGCACAGGGCGAACAACCACTGGCGCAACCGCTTGATCTTCAGTTCCATACCAGTAACTCCGCAGGGGTTGGGTTGTAGCCGTTGCACGGGTTGTTCAGTTGCGGGCAGTTGGAGATCAGTACGATCACGTCCATCTCGGCCCGCAGGTCGACGTACTTGCCGGGGGCGGAAATCCCGTCCTCGAAGGTCAACCCGCCATCGGCGGTCACCGGCACGTTCATGAAGAAATTGATGTTCGGCCCGATGTCGCTTTTACCCAGCCGGCCATCGTGGGCACAGGCCCGCAGATAGTTGTCACGGCAGCTGTGCATGTAGCGTTTTTCCAGGGCGTAGCGCACGGTGTTGCTCTCTTGGGCGCAGGCGCCGCCAAGGGTGTCGTGGCGTCCGCAGGTGTCGTCGACGATGGTCAGCATCGGCTGGCCGAGGTTGGAATACAGCACGCTGCCGGTGCTCAGGTACACGCTGTTTTGCCGACGCAGGGTGCGCTGCACGTCGTAGCGTTCCCTGGGGTTTTTCAGGCTGTAGAACAGCGTGTCGACCGCCTGGTTGCCCTCAAGGTCGAGGATGCGCAGGGTCTGGCCGGCCTTGACTTCCATCAGCCAGGGTTCGCCGGCGGGAATGGTCGCGCGGTACACGGCCGCGTCCGGTTGTTTGGCGAGTGCGATAGACATGGCAGGTCCTCAGGCGAACAGACGGTCGGTGTTGATAAAGCCGCGCTCGTTTTCCGGGCGCGAGGTTCGGCAGTGTTCGGCGACGCTTGGGTCAGCGTTCATCCAGCTGAGTTTCAGCGGCTGCGGCGCGTACTCGGGGTTGGGGTCCATGGGATGTTGCAGCGCGGTGAGCACCACCAGTGTGTCCATCGGTGCGTAGAGTTCGATGTAGTCGCCGGCCTTGGAGTGACCGGGGACAAAGTGCAGGCTGCCAGCTTCATCTACCGTGACTTTGCTGAACAGATTGAGGGTCATCAGCAGGTCGGACAGCCCCAGGCCCCACTTGCCCAGTTCCACCAGCAGGTTGTCGGTGCCGTTGCGGTAGAAGCCGTTGCGCAGCTCTTGATAGCGGCCTTTGCCGTATTTTTCCGCGACCTCGGAGGCGCATGACACGCCGCCGATACTGTCACTCCAGCCGCAGGTGTCGGCGGTGATGGCAGCCAGCACGCGGCCCATGTCCGAGTACAGGCAATGGCCGTTGGTGAGCTTGGCGGTGTGTTGGCATTTGAGGCTGTCGGGCAGGTTCAGGCGCTCGGTTTTTTCATTGGCATTGAGCAGGGTCAGGCTGACGTTGGCGCCGCCGCGAATGTCGGTGAGGCGCAGCAGTTGGCCGCGCTTGAGCACAAAGGAACGGTGGCCGCCGCCGGGGAGCATTTCCTCGGCGAAAGGTGGGAACAATTGAGTTGAGTCGGTCATTTGGAAGTGGCTCCAAGTTCGGCGGCGATCGCCTTGCGGCGCTCGCTGTTCAAAGGGATGTCGTAGGTGATGCGGGCGCCGTAGGCGCCGGGGGCGTGTGGGTCGAGGCGCACCTTGTCGAATACCAGCAAGCGGGTGCCGAGGCTGAAGCCTTCACTCAGGTCGTGGGTGACCATGAACACCGTCAGCCTGGTTTCGCGCCACAGCTCCAGCAACAGCAGGTGCATGTCTTTGCGAATGCCCGGGTCGAGGGCGCCGAAGGGTTCGTCCAGCAGCAACACGCGGGGCTTCATGATCAGCGCCTGGGCGATGGCCAGCCGCTGCTGCATACCGCCGGAAAGCTGCGCCGGGTACTTGTCCAGGGCATGGCCCAAACCGACTTTATGCAGCAGCGCTGCGGCCTGTTCCCGGGCCTGTTTTTTCGCGCTGCCGAACAGGCGGCCGAGCAACGCTGAACGTGGCAACTCAAGGCCCAGCGCAACGTTGTCCAGCACCGTCAGATGCGGGAACACCGAGTAGCGCTGGAACACCACGCCACGGCTGGCATCGGGTTCGGCGGCGAGCGGTTTACCGTCCAGCAGGATCTCGCCATGGCTGGCGGTTTCCTGCCCCAGCAGCAGGCGCAGGAAGGTCGATTTGCCGCAACCGGAGGTGCCGACCAGGGTGCAGAATTCGCCTTCGGCCACGTGCAGGTTCAGGCGCTCCAATACCACCTGGTCGCCATAGCGCTGCCACACATTGTTGACGCTGATAAAGCTCATGCCCGCGCTCCTTCGTACCAGGGGAACGCGCGCCGCGTCAGCGCCTTGAGGCCCCAGTCCATCAGCCAGGCCAGCAGGGTGATCCACACCACGTAGGGCAGGATCACGTCCATCGCCAGGTAGCGGCGTACCAGGAAGATCCGGTAACCCAAACCGTCGGTGGAGGCGATGGCTTCGGCTGCAATCAAGAACAGCCACGCCGAGCCGAGCATCAAGCGCAGGGAGATCAGCAAACGTGGCAGCAATTGCGGCAGCACCACCCGCAGCATCAGGGTCCAGGTGGAGGCGCCGAGGGTCTGCGCCTTCACCAGCAACTCCACGGGAATTTCCCGTGCCCGCTGTTCCAGGTCCCGCGCCAGGGCCGGGGTGATACCGATCACGATCAGCATCACTTTCGACAATTCCCCCAGCCCGAACACGATGAACAGGATCGGCAGGATCGCCAGCGGCGGCACCATCGACAGCACTGTCAGCAAGGGGGACAACGGTGCGCCAAACAGCGGCAAGGTGCCGGCTGCAATGCCCAGGCACAGGCCGGCGAGGGCGCTGATGCCCAGGCCGATCGCCAGGCGGCGCAGGCTTGAGGCGCTGTCTTGCCACAGCACGTATTCACCGGTGCGAGTGTCGGCGCTGAAGGCCAGGCGTTTCACTGCGTCGCCCATTTGTGCGGCGCTGGGCAGCAGCTTGTCGTTGGGGTTGTCTGCCAGGCGCTCGGCCGAGCCCACGAAGTAGGCGAACAGCAGCAGGGCGAAGGGCAGCAGCACCAACAGCAGGCGACTGGAGCGTTCCGGGTGACGGTTGATCAGGCGCATGGCCGGGTCCTCTTACAGCGTGCCGTCGGCGGCCATCTGTACGTAGCTGGGGTCGAAATGCAGCTTGAGGTTGGCGGTGTCACCGCGGGTCACGCCATTGGCGAAGCTCATGCCCACGGCGTTGGTGTCCTTGGCACCTTCACCCAGCAGGCCGTGTTTAAACGAGAACTCGGCGACCTTGCCCATGGTGGCGGGCAACTGCGCGCTGGTGGCAAAGGCCAGGGCTTCCTTGGGCGTGGCGAACAGCTTGGTGGTGTCCAGTTGCGACTGGAAGCCCTTGAGGTCGGTGCCGGAGGCCTTGGCCATGTGTTCCAGGGCGTCGGTGCTGGCGGCGTTTTTCGCGTTCATCAGCGCCACCACTTCAAACCAGGCGCCGGTCAACGCTTTGCCCAGCTTGGGGTTGTCCTTGAGGGTCTGGGTGTTGACCACCATCATGTCCATGATTTCGCCGGGCACTTTGCTGGAGTCGAACACTTCGGTGACGCCGGGCTTGGCCTTGATCTCCGAGAGCATCGGGTTCCAGGTGGTGACGGCCTTGACCTGGTCGGTGTTGAAGGCGGCGGCGATGTCGGCGTCGGAGGTGTTGACCACTTTCAGGTCTTTTTCGCTGAGGTTGGCCGACTCCAGGGCGCGGGCCAGCAGGTAGTGGGACACGGAAAGTTCCACCAGGTTGACGTTCATGCCCTTGAGGTCGGCGACGGTCTTGCCTTCACCTTTGATGACCACGCCATCGTTGCCATTGGAGAAGTCGCTGACCACCAGCGCGGTGCTGTCCACGCCGCCGGCGGCGGGAATGGTCAGGGCGTCCATGTTGGTCATGGTGCAGCCGTCGAACTGGCCGGCGGTGTACTGGTTGATGGATTCGACGTAGTCATTGAGCTGCACCATGTCGATCTTGATGCCGTACTTCTTGGCCCACTTGTCGAGGATGCCTTGGCTGCCGGCGTATTCCCACGGCATCCAGCCGGCATAGATCGTCCAGCACACGCTGAAATGGTCTTTGGGGGCGGCTTGGGCGGAAAAACTCACCACGGCGGCGAAGGCGGCGGCGAGCAGGGCGGGTAAACGTATCGAGGGCATGGATGCTTCTCCAGTTGATCAAGGGCGAGCAGGAGCAACGCGGCACCGTGAACGGTGGCTTGTCTCCCGGGCTTTTATCCCGCCGTGTAACCTCAACTGGAGGTCGCCGACTCTCGGACCAGCCACTCGCCTTAGCGAGCCGGAACCCTAGTCAGCCATTGCAAATTGTGGTGCCGCGAACCTGTGATGACTCCTGCACGGGAGAGGTAAAGCGAGAGTCGTGCCAAGTGGCACGGGTGCAGTAATGGCGCGGGATGGCGCGAGGAGGAGGGCGAAACGTGCGGTGAATATGCGTCGTGGTGGTGCGGGGTTGCACTGCAATGAGGCGACCGGCAGATGTATCAATCTATGTCTAAATCGCACCAGATTCCGTTTTTGATGTCAGATATTTCGTCAGGCAGTGAAAGCTGTTTGCCGCCCCCCAGCGTCGCTGGGTGTGCTCTTCCGCGGTCCAGGAGGCCGCCATGTATCGTCGACTGCTTCTCATCGCTTTGCTCGGCTTGACCCTTTCTGCGTGCGCGCCTTATTACGGTGGCGGCCAGGCCTACTACGGTTCCGAGGTCTACACGGCGCCCGCGCCGGCGTATTACTACGGCGGCGGCCCGTATTACCATTACCGCCAGGGTTACTATCCGCCACCGCAGCGTTATTACCCGTCGCCGCGTTATTACCAGCCGGCGCCGCGCTATTATCCTGCGGGGCCGCGCGCGGGTTATCGGCCTTACCCAAACCAGGGTTGGGGCAACAGTCACTGGGGTAATGGTGGCGGACATGGCCAGGGTGGTGGTCAGGGTGGAGGCCGTGGCGGCGGTCATCGCTGATAGGAATAATTGGAAAAACGGCGCTCAGGCGCCGTTTTTGTTTACCGTTGGTCGGCACTGTCATATTTGACAGCTATCCTGTGGGTTACGCCTGTAGTTAATTGGGAGCAGTCGCCTGTTTGGCGTATCGCTTCCAGCATCGACTGATGGAACCCATGACATGAACGTCAGCCCGCTCTACCTGTTATTTTTTGCTTTTCTTGGCGTCAGTACGTTGGCAGCAGCGCAATCCTGTCCTTACCCGAGTGCTGTACGGTACGTTGACGGTCACTTTCAGGGAACTGACAGCGACTCGCCATGGATAAGCCAGGCAATGAGCGGCGGGGAATTCGTGGAAACCTTTGTCGGCGCGCTTTTTACTCCTAGCGAGCAGGACGAGCGCAAGCATGGCTATCTGGAAAAGTGCATTTATAAAACCCTGAGGGGTAAGACAGTCACCCTGAGGTACGGCACGGCTCAAGCCGGGGGGGCGATGTCGCTGGCAGATACCACGCATTGGGTGCCGGGCACCGATGCTTTCGGGCAACAGATTTTCCAGTGCGACGACCACCAACCCGATAATTGTGCCTTCACGTTCGTGGGCAAAAAAGCGCCGACGGGCGCTCAATAGTCAGACAGGTCCGCCAGCGGATGCCGCCCTTCCCAGACCTTGTGGAAGTGCGCCTGCACCACGGCCTCGGGGATCAAGTTGATGTCCGGCCAGTGCCAGTGTGGCTGCTGGTCCTTGTCGATCAACCGCGCCCGCACACCTTCGCTGAATTCCGGGTGACGGCAGCAGTTCAGGCTCAAGGTGTATTCCATCTGGAACACCTGGGCCAGGGACAGGTGCCGCGCGCGCTGGATCTGTTCCCACACCAGGTGCGCGGTCAGCGGGCAGCCTTCGTTCAGGGTCTTGCCTGCGCGGCGGAGCAGCGGGTCGGTGTGATCGCGTAACTGGCTCAAGGCTCGCCACGCACAGCGCACATCCCCCACGTCCAGCCACTCGTCGATCTGCCCACGGCGCGGCAGCCATTGGGCTTCGGGCAACTGGCCGGCGGCTTCCTGGGCCAGGGCCTTGAGCAGGCTGTTGAGCTGCATGTCGGTCTGTTCCTGCCAGTTCAGTTGCAGCAGGCCTTCAAGCAGTTCGTCTTGTTGTTCATCCAGCAGGAAACGGTCAGCCAGGCCCAGGTCCAGGGCGTCGCGGCCATTCATATGGGCGCCGGTCAGGCCGAGGAACAACCCCAACTTGCCGGGCAGGCGAGACAGAAACCAACTGGCGCCCACGTCCGGGTACAGGCCGATGCTGATTTCCGGCATGGCCAGGCGGCTGTTTGGCGTGACGATGCGCACGGCGGCGCTTTGCAGCAAGCCCATGCCACCGCCCAGCACATAGCCGTGGCCCCAGCAGATCAGCGGTTTGGGATAGGTGTGCAGGCGGTAGTCGAGGCGGTACTCCGCGGCGAAAAATTGAGCGGCCAGCGCCGGTACTTCGCCGGGATGTTCACGGCAGGCCTGGGCCAGGCTGCGGACTTCGCCACCGGCGCAAAAGGCCTTGGGGCCATTGCCGCGCAGCAGCACGCAGACGATTTGCGGGTCTTTGGCCCAGGCGTCCAGGCGTTCGCTCAGGGCCAGGATCATCGGCAACGACAAGGCATTGAGGGATTTTTCCGCGTCCAGGCTGGCGATGCCAACGCGGGCGCCGCCGGTGCCAATCAGCTCTTCGAAGTGCAGGTTCATCATGACCTCAATCGATAAAGTGAAGGTTCAGTATGATCGCTTCGCAGGAAAGTGCGGTATCTGCGTCAGATCAATTGACAAGCAAGGTCGGCTTTCCTAGGGTTCGCCTCATTCTTTTGACTAGACAGCGTAACCATGACCACCGACGACCGTATCAAACTCGAACCCAGCTGGAAACACGCCCTGCGTGACGAGTTCGACCAGCCGTACATGGCCCAGTTGCGGGAATTCCTGCGCCAGGAGCACGCGGCAGGCAAGGAGATCTATCCACCCGGCCCGATGATCTTCAACGCACTCAACTCAACGCCCCTGGACAAGGTCAAGGTGGTGATCCTCGGCCAGGACCCGTATCACGGCCCGGGCCAGGCCCACGGCTTGTGCTTCTCGGTGCAACCGGGCGTGCCGGCACCGCCGTCGCTGGTCAATATCTACAAAGAACTCAAGCGTGACCTGAACATCGACATTCCCAACCACGGCTACCTGCAAAGCTGGGCCGACCAGGGCGTGCTGATGATCAACACCACCATGACCGTGGAGCGCGCGAATGCCAACGCCCATGCGGGCAAGGGCTGGCAGTTCTTTACCGATCGGATTATTGAAGTGGTGAGCGAGCATCAGCCGCACCTGGTGTTCTTGCTGTGGGGCGCCCATGCGCAGGGCAAGCAGAAGCTGATCGACGCCACCAAGCACCTGGTGCTGACGTCGGTGCATCCGTCGCCGTTGTCGGCCTATAGAGGGTTTATTGGCTGCGGGCATTTCAGCCGCACCAACAAGTTTCTTGAGCAGAATGGCGAGACGCCGATCGAGTGGCGATTGCCGCCGGTTTGACATAGCTCCAATGTAGGAGCTGTCTCGCTAAAGCTCGACAGCTCCTACAATTGAACGTCTCTTGGGCTTCAGATTTTATCTGGCTGCCGGTTCCAGTGCCGAAACAAAGGCTCCGCCAGAAACAGCACAAACAACAAACGCATCACCTGCATCGCCGTCACCAACGGCACCGACAGTTGCAGGGTTTCCGCCGTCAGGCTCATTTCCGCAATTCCGCCTGGCATCATGCCCAGTGTCAGCGAACGCAGGTCCAGATGTGTGAGTGCACTCAAGCCCACAGCCGCCAGCGTCGCAATCAACATAGTCAACGCCGTACCGATCAACGTACGTCCCATGAACAACGGCGCGCGCCGGAAGAACTGCCGGTTGAAGTGGCAGCCCAGGCCGCTGCCGATCAGCCACTGGCCGATCTGGCTGCCGCCGTCGGGCAGCCCGATGTGCAAGTCCCAGGTAATGCTGGCGGCGGCACTGACCAGCAGCGGCCCGAACAGCCAGGGGTTTGGCTGACGCAAGCGTTGCCAGCCCCAGGCCACCAGTGCGCCGACGGGAAACAGCAGCGCCAGCCAGGTCCAATCCACCGTCGCCGGATGAAACTGCGGGGCACCTTCCCCCAGCAAATACTTGAACGCCGCCGGCACACAGAGCACCACCACCAATACCCGCAAACTCTGGCCCGCCGCGACGCGGCTGAGCACTGCGCCGTTGCGTGCGCCGAGGTTGACCATCTCCCCCGACCCACCCGGCATGCTCGAGAAAAACGCTGTGGCACGGTCTTCACCGCTGCGGCGCATCAACCACACGCCCACAATGCTGGAGAGGCTGGTGACCAGCGCGCCGAAGAAGATCAGGCCGAAGTGGCTCATCACCTGCTCGATCACCACCGGGGTGAAGTGCAGGCCGATGCCGATGCCCACCACCCATTGGCCGCATTTGCGGCCGCCGGGAATTTCCGCGAGCTGCCAGGGTGTCAGGCAGCGCACCAGGATGATCGCCAGCAACGAGCCGACCATGTACGGCAGTGGCCAGCCGATCTGGCTGGCGAGATACCCGCCCAGCAGACCGACCAGCGGTGTTGCCCACCAGTTTCTGAACGTGGCCTCAGACATCGGCCACGGCACGACGCTGCAGGGAACGCTTGCGCCAGATGCGCAGGAGCGGGAACAACAGCATCAAGGCCGTCAGTACCCACACGCCGAAGGTGATCGGGCTCGACCAGAGGATCTGCAATTCGCCGTTGGAAATCGACAGCGCACGACGCAGGTTCTGCTCCATCAACCCGCCGAGGATAAAGCCCAGCAGCACCGGCGACAGCGGGAAATCCAGCTTGCGCAGGATGTAGCCGAAGATGCCGATGCCGACCATCAGGAACAGGTCGAAGGTGGTGGCGTGAACCGCGTACACACCGATCGCAGTGATGATGGCGATCACCGGCACCAGTGCCCAGTTCGGCACGGCAAGGATGCGGGTGAAGATGCGGATCATCGGGATGTTGAGGATCACCAGCATGATGTTGGCGATAAACAACGAGGCGATCAGGCCCCAGACGATGTCCGGTTGCTGTTGGAACAGCAGCGGGCCGGGGGTGATGTTGTACAGCGACAGGGCGCCGATCATCACCGCCGTGGTGCCCGAGCCGGGTACGCCGAGGGTCAGCATCGGCACCAGGGCGCCGCAGGCGGAAGCGCCGATCGCGGTTTCCGGAGCCGCCAGGCCGCGCATGTCGCCCTGGCCGAATTTACCGCTGGCACCGGCCAGGCGTTTTTCGGTCATGTAGGCCACGGCCGAGGCCAGTGTGGCACCCGCGCCCGGCAAGACACCCATGATGAAACCCAGCAGGCCGCAGCGAATATTCACGACGAATACCGCAGAAGCTTCCTTCAGGTTGAACATCATGCGTCCGGTGGCTTTCACGGCTTCCTGGCCACGGTGGGTTTTTTCCAGCAGCAACAGGATCTCGCTGATGGAGAACAGGCCCAATACAAGCACCACGAACTGGATGCCGTCGGTCAGGTGGATGTTATCGCCGGTGAATCGGTAAACGCCGCTGTTGGCATCGATACCCACTGCTGACAGAAACAGGCCGATCAAGGCCGCGACAAAGGTCTTCAGCGGCTTGTCACCGGCCATGCCGCCCAGGCAGACGATGGCAAACACCATCAGTACGAAATATTCCGCCGGGCCGAAGGCAATCGCCCATTTGGCCAGCAGCGGGGCGAACAGCACCATGCCGCAGGTGGCGATAAACGCACCGATGAACGAACTCCACGCCGACAGCGACAACGCCACGCCCGCCAGGCCTTTGCGAGCCATCGGGTAGCCGTCGAGGGTGGTCATCACGGTGGAAGCTTCACCCGGGATGTTCAACAGGATCGAGCTGATGCGCCCGCCGTATTCGCAGCCCAGGTACACGGCCGCCAACAGGATCAAGGCCGACTCAGGCGGCAGCCCCAGGGCAAATGCGATGGGGATCAACAGCGCTACGCCGTTGATCGGCCCAAGGCCCGGCAACAGGCCGACCACGGTGCCGATCAAGGTGCCGCACAGTGCGGTGATCAGGTTGTAAGGGGTCAGTGCAACGCCGAAGCCCTGGCCCAAATAGCTGAACGTATCCATATCAGTTCTCCAGAACTTCAAGCAGGCCGAGCGGCAGCGGTACATCCATGGCCTTGTCGAACAGCAGGTAAAGACCGATGCTCATCAAGGTCACGATCACCACGCTGGGCATCCAGCGGCCGCCATACAGGCGCGCCATCGGAATGCCGATCAGCATGCTGCTGAGGATGAAACCCAAGGGTTCGAAGGTGCCGGCAAACACCAGCAGCAACCCGACGCAGATGCCGATCTTGATCAGGGTCTGGCGGTCCAGCGCGGGCTCTTCTTCTGTGTGCTTGGTGGGCTGTGGACGAAACAGCATGTAGATCAGGCCCAGGCCCATCAGCCCGAGCATCAGCAGCGGGTAGGCCCGAGGCCCTACCGGCTCGTAGGAAAACGACGCCTGATATGGCCAGGCCATCAGTGCGAGGCCGGCACAGACCAGCAACATCACTGAGGCGAAAATGCGTTGTAAGAGCATGGAAAACTCCTTGGAGACTCTTGTAGGCGCGAGCTTGCTCACGAAGAATGCCAGGACGTCGCGTTTATACAGGCAGCACGCGTCATCGTTGAAGTTTTTCGCGAGCAAGCCCGCTCCCACAGAGGGGCGATTACTGGATCAGGCCGAACTCTTTGGCCAGCACTTTGTAGTCAGCCACCTGTTTCTTCACGTAGGTGTCCAGCTCCGGGCCGGTCATGGCGAACGGGAACAGCTCGCGCTGGTCACGCAGCTTGGCGAACTCTTCGGAAGCCAGCAGTTTGTCGAAGGCGTCTTTCCACCAGGCATAGTCTTCGTCGCTGACTTTTGGCCCGAGGTAGAAGCCACGCACCACCGGCCAGACGATGTCGTAGCCTTGTTCCTTGGCGGTCGGGATGTTCTTCATTTCCGGCTCGTCCAGGCGTTCGTCGGAGAACACCGCCAGCAGGCGCATGTCACCACTGAGGATGTGCGGCATGGAGTCGGAGATGTCGGTACTGCCTACCTGGATATGGCCGCCTAGCAGGGCGGTGGCGATCTCGCCGCCGCCTTCCAGTGCCACGTAGCGCAGGTCACGCGGGTTGATGCCGGCGGCCTTGGCGATCAGGGCGGTTTGCATCCAGTCCTGGCTGCCGACGGTGCCGCCGGAACCGATGACCACGCTGCCCGGATCTTTCTTCAGGGCCTTGACCAGATCGTCGAGGTTTTTGTAGGGCGAATCGTTTTTCACCGCGATGGCACCGTAGCTGGTGCCGACGGCCGCGAGCCAGCGCACGGCGCTTTCATCGAAGCGGCCAAATTTGCCCTGGGCCAGGTTCAACAGCGAGCCGCTGGACCACGCCACCAGCGTGCCGGCGTCGGCCGGACGCTGCGCCACGACGGCGTTGTAGGCCACCGCGCCCACGCCGCCGGGCATGTAGGTCACGCGCATCGGCTTGCTCAGCAGTTTCTCGTTGACCAGCGCGCTCTGCGCCAGTTTGCAGGTCAGGTCGAAACCACCGCCGGGGGACGCCGGGGCGATGCATTCCGGGCGCTTGGGCTCGGCGGCCAGCAGTTGGCTGGCGAACAGCATGCAGCTGGCCGTCAGGGCAAATTTACGCAGTGAAAGGGTCATGTTCATCTCCATCATTGTTGTTATGAGGTTGCTGTTACCAGAGTGCGACGCTGTAGCTCACCAGCAGGCGCACTTCATCCGCATCACGGGCCGAATAGTTGGAACGGTAGGTGGCATTGCGCAGACGCACGGCCACGTCCTTGAACGTGCCGCTTTGCACCACGTAGCGGATCTCGCTGTTGCGTTCCCACTCCTTGCCGGTCTCGCCGTTCTTGAGCTTGATGTTGTCACCCGACAGGTAACGGCTCATGAAACTCAGGCCGGGAATCCCCAGCTTGGCGAAGTCGTAGTCGTAGCGGGCCTGCCAGGAGCGTTCTTCGGCGCCGGCAAAGTCGTTGATCTGCACGAAGTTGACAAGGTAAGGATCGCTACCGTCCACGTAGGGAAAGGCGCTGTCGCCGGACATGTGCTGGTAACCGGCGCTGAGCTTATGGCCATTGAGGGCATAGCTGAAGAGGCCGTTGAGGGAGGTGTTGTCGATCTTGCCGCCGCGCGCCGCGCCGGTGTCGTCACTGACGGCCAGGCGCAGGTCGGCGCCGAAGGTGCCGGGGCCCATCGGGCGCGAGGCCACGAGGCCGAGGAAATGCTGGCGGTACACGTCGTCGAGTTGGGCGAAGTGGTAGCTGCCGGTGATCTTGTCGGCGAACTTGTAGTCCACGCCGCCGAAGTCGAAATGCTTGCCGGTGGCGCCGCTGAGGAAGCGGCTGTTCTTGTTGTTGAGGCCGATGTCTTCGTAGTTGGTGTCGTCGCGGTCCTTGGCCTTGTTCAGGCGGCCGCCGGTGAACACCAGGTTCTTGAATTCCCTGGAACTGAGCAGGCCGCCTTCAAACGTCTGCGGCAGGATGCGCCCGTCGTTGGGCTTGAGGATCGGCAATTCGGGGATCAGCGCGCCGATCTTCAGCTCGGTGGCGGAGATCTTCACTTTGCCGGTCAGGCCGAGTTTGGAATATTCGTTGGCGGCGCGGCCGTCGTCGTGGGTCGGCAACAGCCCGGTGCCGGTGCGGTCGGGGCTGGAGTCGAGCTTGACCCCGAGCATGCCCAGCGCATCCACGCCGAAGCCGACGGTACCGTCGGTATAGCCCGACTGCAGGTTGAGCATGAAGCCCTGGGCCCACTCGTCGCGCTTGGATTGTTGTGCGCTGGTGCCGTCGCGAAAGTCGCGGTTGAAGTACATGTTGCGGGTTTCGAGGGTGGCGGTGCTGTCCTCGAAAAAGGCGGCCTGGCCTGCGGGCGAAAAGCCGGCGAGGGCGGCGGCACTGGCAAGGGCGGTCTGGGTGATACGAGAAGAACGAGCAGGCGGCTGTGTGCGCAGCATCGTGGGTGTACTCCGTTATTGTTCTTATTTTGGCGAAAACGCTTCGAGGCGTTTTTCGGGCGCTATGGGTGAAATAGCTCGGCAGGCGAAACCCACCGTGGCTGGATGCTAAAGGGCGAAGCTTTCACTAACCTTTCAGTCGCCTTTCAATGTTTTCGGGCTTCACAGCGCAGGCCGCGCCTGTAAACTCCCCGGCAAAGCGTGGCGCCGACCACCCCCGAACGAGGTAAAAACCCATGCGTGTCCTTCTGGTCGAAGACCATTTGCAGCTAGCCGAAAGTGTCGCCCAAGCGCTCAAGAGCACGGGTTTGACCGTCGACGTGTTGCACGACGGAGTGGCGGCGGACCTGGCCTTGAGCAGCGAGGAATACGCGGTGGCGATTCTCGATGTGGGCCTGCCGCGCATGGACGGTTTTGAAGTGTTGGCGCGCCTGCGGGCTCGTGGGAAAAATCTGCCGGTGTTGATGTTGACCGCACGCAGCGATGTGAAGGACCGCGTGCATGGCCTCAACCTGGGCGCGGATGACTACCTGGCCAAGCCGTTCGAACTGACGGAGCTGGAAGCCCGGGTCAAGGCGCTGCTGCGCCGTAGCGTGCTGGGCGGTGAGCGGCAACAGGCGTGTGGTGTGCTGATTTACGACCTGGACACGCGGCGCTTCACCCTGGGCGGCGAATTGCTGACGTTGACCTCCCGCGAGCAGGCGGTGCTTGAGGCGCTGATCGCGCGTCCTGGCCGGGTGATGAGCAAGGAGCAACTGGCTTCCCAGGTGTTTGGCCTGGATGAAGAGGCCAGCCCCGATGCCATCGAAATCTACGTGCACCGCCTGCGCAAGAAACTCGATGGCCAGCCTGTGGCCATCGTCACCTTCCGTGGCCTGGGGTACCTGCTGGAAGCCCGCGATGCATAAGCCCAGCAGCCTGCGCTGGCGCCTGCTGTGGAACCTGGCGCTGTTGCTGGTGGTGTTGATGATTGCCAGCGGCTTGAGCGCTTACTGGAATGGGCGCGAGGCGGCGGACACGGCTTACGACCGAACGCTGTTGGCCTCGGCGCGGACCATTGCGGCCGGCCTGTCCCACCGCGACGGTACCTTGAGTGCCGATGTGCCCTACGTCGCCCTGGATACGTTCGCCTACGACAGCGCCGGGCGGATCTACTACCAGGTCAACGATATTCACCAGAAGCTGATCTCCGGCTACGAAAACCTGCCGGGCCCGCCGCCGGGAACTCCACGCACCGATGACTATCCGGCGCTGGCGCGCTTTTATAACGCCAGGTATCAGGGCCAGAACGTGAGAGTGGTCAGCCTGCTCAAGGCAGTCTCCGAACCGAACATGAACGGCATGGCGGAAATCCGCGTGGCCGAAACCGACGAAGCGCGGGTGGCGATGGCGCGCAGCCTGATGGCCGATACCTTGCTGCGCCTGGGGATGCTGGCCATCGGTGCATTGTTGTTGGTGTTCTTTGCCGTGAGCGCGGCGCTGCGGCCGTTGGAGCGCTTGCGCACGGCCGTGGAAGAGCGTCAGCCCGATGACCTGCGGCCATTGCCGCTGGTGGAAGTGCAGCATGAATTGGGCCCGCTGGTACATGCGCTCAACCATTTCACCGAACGCCTGCGCGGGCAGTTCGAGCGCCAGGCACAGTTTATTGCCGATGCCGCCCATGAGCTGCGCACTCCGTTGGCAGCGCTCAAGGCACGCTTGGAGCTTGGCCTGCGTGCCGAAGATCCGGCTACCTGGCGCACCACCCTGGAAACCGCAGCCCAGGGCACTGATCGCCTGACTCACCTGGCCAATCAATTGCTCTCGCTGGCGCGCATCGAAAACGGCGCCCGGGCGATTGCCGAAGGCGGGGCCCAGTTGCTGGACCTGAGCCAGTTGGCTCGCGAGCTGGGCATGGCCATGGCGCCGCTGGCCCATGCGCGTGGCGTGGCCCTGGCGCTGGAGGCGGATGAACCGGTGTGGCTGCGGGGCGAGCCCACCTTGTTGAACGAGTTGTTGAGCAACCTGGTGGACAACGCCCTGGCCCACACGCCCCCGGGCGGCAACGTGATCTTGCGGGTCACGGCGCCGGCGGTACTTGAGGTGGAAGATGACGGCCCGGGCATCCCGCTGGATGAGCGGGACCGAGTGTTCGAGCGCTTCTATCGGCGCAGCCAGCAGGGCTTGGGGGCGGGCTTGGGGTTGGCGATTGTTGGCGAGATCTGCCGGGCACACCTGGCGCAGATCAGCTTGCATGACGGAGAGTTGGCGGGTTTGAAAGTGCGGGTCAGTTTTATCGCGGGGTAATCAGTAGAACATCGACCGTGCTTCATCCAGCTCGGCGCGCAAGGTGTCGCTGTAGGGGTCGAGTCGCAGCTTCTTGATCGCAGGTACCGTCAATATCGGCACGCTGGCCAGCGGGTGGTCAGTGTCGCGGTGGCAATACAACACGGCGACCTGCACCAGGTCGATATAGTCCAGGCGCTCGGAGTCGCGCTCAAGGTTCATGTACTGCGCCGGCAGGTTCACCAGCATTTCCGGGAAGTCCCAGCGCCGCAGCAGCTTGTCCCCCAGCAACGGGTGGATGCTTTCAATCACGTGATCGAGGCTGACCGGATCGGACAGCAGCTCATAGTGATCTTCGGCGAAGGTCAGGATCGGCAGCACGCCAATCTGGTGCACCAGCCCACCCAGCGCCGCCTGGTCAGGCTTCAACTGGCTGTGGTTGCGGCACAACGCATAGCTCACGCCGGCCACTTCCAGGCTGCGCCGCCAGACATCGCGCATCTTCTGTTCGACCACCTCGGAACGGGCGTGGAAGATCTGTTCCATCACCAGGCCGATCGCCAGGTTGCTGCTGTAGTTGGTGCCCAGGCGGGTGATGGCGGTGTGCAGGTCGGTGACTTCCTGGGTCGCGCGCAACAGCGGGCTGTTGACCACTTTGATCAGCCGTGCCGACAAGGCAGTGTCACGGCCGATCACTTTGCTCAGGTGGCTGATGCTGATGTCCGGGTCTTCGGCGGCCTGACGAATGTTCAGGGCCACTTCCGGCAGCGTTGGCAGAACCAGGTCATCGTTATCGATGGCCACAACCAACGCCTGTTGGACTTTTTCCGCCAGCTTGTTCATTCAAGATCTCTAGGGTGTAGCAAAAAGGTACGACGATCAGCGCTGGATCTCGCGATCACGGTCCAGCTGGTAGGGCAGGTCGAGCAGCTGAAGGCCGGGGCCTTCCAGCGTGCCTACATGCACATCGCCACTCTCTGCTGCTTCGGCTTGCAGCACCGCTAGAAGTTCAATCGCCTGATCGGCACGGGCGGCAATCACCACCTCGCCGATGGCACTATTGTGATTCGGGGAAAACAGTGGGGTGCCGGGCTCAGGCAGCTCGCCGGCATTCAGGCTAAGGCGATACAGGCGACGCTTGAGTTTGCCCAAATACTGCATGCGCGCGACGATTTCCTGGCCGGTGTAGCAGCCTTTCTTGAAGCTGACGCCGCCGACGGCTTGCAGGTTGAGCATCTGCGGGATGAACAGTTCGCGGGTCTGGGGCATGACCTGGCCGATACCGGCACGGATCTGGCCCAGCAGCCATTGGTTCAGTTCACCTTCGTGCAATTGTGCGGCGAGTTGGCCGTGCAGGGTTTGAGCTTGGGCGGCGGGGGCCCAGAGTTCGGCACGGCCCGGCGATACGCGGATGGCGATCAGGTCGTCGCTGCGCACCACGCTGTCGGTCTCGGCGGGTAGTTGGAGGCCGAGGCCGGCCAGTACCTGATCGGCATCCGACACACCGAAACGCGCCCAGGCAGCACTTTCGTCGGTGAGTTTGGATTTGGAGAACACGGCGTACTTTTTCAGGTCCGCCAGTTGTGGCTCCAGCAGTTCGGTGGCCATGGCCAGCAGCACGCCATCGCCTTGCAGCAGGATGCGGAAGCTCGACTGCATGCGCCCTTTCTGGGTGCAGCGCGCGCCCAGGCTGGCCTGGGTGTCACTCAGGTAGTTAAGGTTGCAGGTCAGTTGTCCCTGGAGGAACTTGGCAGCGTCGGAACCGCGGACGGCGAGAACGCCTTCGTGGGACAGGGGGCAGAAAAAAGCAGAGTCAGCCATGGGTCATCGCAGGTTAAAAAGTCATGAGTGCATCATAGAGGGGCGCCCGGCAAATGGATAGTTTCCGTATGGCCGACCAAAGCCGACTGTTCCAGGCAGCTTCGGCCTGTATACTTGCGCTCTATTTGAGGAGCGCTCCATGGTCGAAGATGTAGAACTCAATCGCCTCTACTGGCACAGCCGCCGCGGCATGCTTGAACTGGACGTGTTGCTGGTACCGTTCGTCAGGGAGGTCTATCCGCACCTCAACGACGTCGACCGCGACTGCTACCGCAAGCTGCTGGAATGCGAGGATCAGGACATGTTCGGCTGGTTCATGGAACGCGCCGAATCGGAAGACCCGGAGCTGCAGCGCATGGTTCGGATGATTCTGGATCGTGTCCAGCCCAAGTAATACGTTCGAATGCCGCTGGCACGCCTCCGGGCAGTTGCTGGCGGCTTATCTTTTCGCCCAGGCGTTCGCACTGGGTGCGCTGTGGTTTCTCGATGTGTCCCCGTGGTTCGGAGCCTTTGGCGCCTTGTTGTGCCTGGCCCATGCCGGTTGGGTATTGCCGCGTCATATCCTGCTGACTCACCGTTCGTCGATCCGTGGCCTGCGCCGCGACGAGGATGGCTGGCAACTGTGGAGCGCCGCGCGTGGCTGGCACAGCGTGCAACTGCGCCCCGACAGCCTGGCGTTGCCGTTGATCGTGGTGCTGCGCTTTCGGGTGCAGGGTGACTGGCGGGTGCGTTCGATCTGCGTGCCACGGGATTCGCAGGCTACCGATGTGCATCGGCGCCTGCGGGTGCGCTTGAAGTTCAGCCGCCGTAGGTGGTTGGCACCAGAATAGTGTCGCGCGCTTCGGGCAGCATTTGCGGGTAGTCGAGGGTGTAATGCAATCCCCGGCTTTCCTTGCGCTCCATGGCCGAGCGGATCATCAGTTCCGCCACCTGGGCCAGGTTGCGCAGCTCAATCAGGTCGCGGCTGACTTTATAGTTGCTGTAGAACTCGTCGATCTCATCCAGCAACAGTCGAACCCGGTGCTGCGCCCGCGCCAGGCGCTTGTTGGTGCGCACGATGCCCACGTAGTCCCACATGAAGCGCCGCAACTCGTCCCAGTTGTGGGCGATGATCACGTCTTCGTCCGAATCGGTCACCTGGCTGGCGTCCCAGCGGGGCAGGGCGGCCGGCACCGGGATGCGCGGCAGCTGTTCAAGGATGTCGGCGGCGGCGGAGCGGGCGTACACGAAACACTCCAGCAACGAATTGCTGGCCATGCGGTTGGCGCCGTGCAGGCCGGTGAAGCTGGTTTCGCCAATGGCGTACAGGCCGGGCACGTCGGTGCGGCCGTTCTGGTCGACCATCACGCCGCCGCAGGTGTAGTGCGCCGCCGGGACGACCGGGATCGGGCCCTTGGTGATGTCGATATTGAACGCCAGGCAGCGCTCGTAGACCGTCGGGAAATGGGTCTTGATGAAGGCTTCGGGCTTGTGGCTGATGTCCAGGTAGACGCAGTCGATGCCCAGGCGCTTCATTTCATGGTCGATGGCCCGGGCGACGATGTCCCGCGGGGCCAGTTCTGCTCGTGGGTCGAAGCGCTGCATGAAACGTTCGCCGTTGGGCAGCTTCAGGTGTGCGCCTTCGCCGCGCAGGGCTTCGGTGATCAGGAAACTCTTGGCCTGCGGGTGATACAGGCAAGTGGGGTGGAACTGATTGAATTCCAGGTTCGCCACCCGGCAGCCCGAACGCCAGGCCATGGCGATGCCGTCACCGCAGGCGCCGTCGGGGTTGCTGGTATAGAGGTAGACCTTCGCTGCGCCGCCCGAGGCGAGAATGGTGAAGCGCGCGCCGTAGGTGTCGACTTCGCCGCTGGCCCGGTTGAGCACGTAGGCGCCGAGGCAGCGTTCGCCCGGCAGGCCAAGGCGCTTTTCGGTGATCAGGTCGACGGCGACCCGCTGTTCCAGCAGTTCGATGTTGGGGCGTTGCCGGGCCTGGGCGAGCAGGGTCTTGAAGATCGCGGCGCCGGTGGCGTCGGCGGCATGGATGATCCGCCGATGGCTGTGGCCGCCTTCGCGGGTCAGGTGGAACTCGAAGCCGCCGTCGTCGGTGCCGGAATGTTCGTCGCGGGTGAAGGGCACGCCCTGGTCGATCAGCCACTGGATGGCTTCGCGGCTATGCTCGACGGTGAAGCGCACCGCCTCTTCATTGCACAGGCCGCCGCCGGCATTCAGGGTGTCTTCGACGTGGGATTGCACGGTGTCGGTGTCATCGAGCACCGCGGCGACACCGCCCTGGGCCCAGAACGTCGAGCCATTGGCGAGGTCGCCCTTGCTCAGTACGGCTATGCGCAGGTGGCCCGGCAGGGTCAGTGCAAGGCTCAAGCCCGCAGCGCCGCTGCCAATCACCAGGACATCGTGTTGAAACTGTTGGCTCATTTGAAGGATTCCGCAAAAAGCGATCCGTAGGGGGCGCAAACAGGACGCCTGGATCGGCGAATCAAAGGGTGACACGGCCCACTAGTATATAGAGGGGGGGAGCGGCACAATAGCCGGGCATTCGTGGCATTGTGAGACTACGGGCAACGAACTGCACGGCTTTCATGAAACGGACAGCGATTGGGATGGGAACTTTTTGCATAGGCCCCGACTCAATAGCAGGATGCCCGAAAGCTGGGAACACGCTGGATTTGCTGAGCCGCGTCTGTGTCAGGCGCGTCAGGAAACTGGCGACAGATTATTCGCGCAGCCGGCATTGCCCGCGCTGCGTTTTTCGTGTGTGCCAAATCAGTGCGCGCCGGAAACTTGCTTGGAGGGGGAGAACTTTTGCGAAAAGTCCGAGTCTATGTTTGCAAGCCTGATCGATTAGTTATGCAAGCCTCCTTCAAGTACAACGAGGAGTGTTCATGCTAACCCAGGAAGAGGATCAGCAGCTGGTCGAGCGCGTTCAACGCGGCGACAAGCGGGCATTTGATCTGCTAGTGCTGAAATACCAGCACAAAATTCTCGGGTTGATCGTGCGGTTTGTGCACGACACCCATGAAGCGCAGGACGTTGCACAGGAAGCCTTTATCAAGGCGTACCGTGCACTCGGTAATTTCCGCGGTGACAGTGCGTTTTACACGTGGCTGTATCGCATCGCCATTAACACGGCGAAGAACTATCTGGTTTCTCGCGGTCGCCGCCCGCCGGATAGTGATGTTAGTTCGGAAGATGCTGAATTTTATGATGGTGATCACGGCCTCAAGGATCTCGAGTCGCCGGAGCGTGCATTGCTGCGCGACGAGATCGAAGGAACCGTCCATCGCACTATTCAACAACTGCCAGAAGATTTGCGTACGGCGTTAACTTTACGTGAATTCGATGGTCTGAGTTACGAAGACATTGCGAGCGTCATGCAATGTCCGGTGGGTACCGTACGCTCCCGGATCTTCCGGGCTCGGGAAGCCATCGATAAAGCCCTGCAGCCGTTGTTGCAGGAAAACTGAGACAGCGGCGACAGCCAAGAGAGGAACCGCCATGAGTCGTGATGCCCTGCAGGAATCGCTGTCCGCAGTGATGGATAACGAAGCGGATGAACTGGAACTTCGTCGAGTGCTTAATGCATTTGATGATGCCGAAACCCGTGATACCTGGTCTCGTTACCAAGTCGCTCGGGCGGTGATGCACAAGGATCTTCTAATCCCTCGTCTGGATATTGCTGCGGCCGTTTCTGCTGCACTGGCTGATGAAGCCGTTCCGGCAAAAGCTGCTCGCGGTCCTTGGCGTAGCCTGGGCCGTCTGGCAGTCGCTGCTTCGGTGACCGTCGCTGTATTGGCAGGTGTTCGCCTGTACAACCAGGACGAAATCGCCGGTGCCGAACTGGCCCAACAGACCCAGCAACCGGTCATGGCCGGCCCGCAGGTCAAGGGTCCAGCCGTACTGGCCGGCTACAAGGAAAGCTCCGATACCACCGGGCCTATGGCCAACGGTGTACTTCAAGGGCAATCCGGCTGGCAGGATCAGCGTCTTCCAGGCTACCTGCGCCAACACGCACAGGAATCGGCCTTGAAAGGCACTGAAAGCGCTCTGCCTTACGCCCGCGCTGCAAGCCTGGAAAACCGCTAGTCCGCCAAGGAGCTTTATGCGCGCCATACCGCTCCTTGCGCTTTTGCTCAGTGGCTGGTTTGCAGTCCCCGCCCATGCCGATGAAGCCCAAGACTGGCTGACGCGTCTTGGGCGGGCGGAGCAGCAGCAAAGCTTTCAGGGCACCTTCATCTACGAGCGTAACGGTAGTTTTTCTACCCATGACATCTGGCATCGTGTCCAGAATGGTCAGGTCCGTGAGCGGCTTTTGCAGCTCGATGGTTCTGCTCAGGAAGTCCTGCGCGTCGATGGCCGTACCCAATGCGTGAGCGGCACGCTGGTTGCCGGGCTTGGGGGTTCTCCCAATGCCACTGCGCGTACCCTTGATCCGCAAAAACTCAAAGCGTTCTACGATCTTGCCGTCATCGGCAAATCGCGCGTGGCCGGTCGGAATGCGGTGATCGTCTCCGTGACCCCCCGCGATCAATACCGTTATGGTTTTGAGCTGCATCTGGATCGTGAAACTGCGCTGCCATTGAAGTCATTGTTGCTTAACGACCAGGGCCAGTTGCTGGAGCGTTTCCAGTTCACCCAGCTCAATACATCGGTGCCTGACGATCGTGATTTGCAGCCCAGTGGCGAATGCACGCCGGTGGCGGTGACCAACGCCAAGGCCCCGGAGGTCGAGATCCCTCAGGATTGGCGCGTCGACTGGTTGCCACCAGGCTTTCAGCTGGTCAACAGCAGTGCCCATAAAGACTCCCACACCAAGGTAACCGTCAGCAGTCTGATGTATGACGATGGTCTGGCGCGTTTTTCGGTATTCCTGGAGCCGCTTAACGGTGCGACCGTAAACGAGACCCGCACCCAGTTGGGCCCGACAGTCGCCGTTTCACGGCGGTTGAATACCCTGGAAGGCGAGGTGATGGTGACCGTCGTCGGCGAGATCCCGATTGGCACCGCCGAGCGAATTGCGCTGTCACTACGCAGTGGCACCGTGCCCGCCAAGCCTTGAGTTGTTAATCCTATGTTCATCCTGATATTTCAATGTTGCGCAGGAGATAGTCGATGCCTGCCTCTGCCGAGAGCATGAAATGTCTGGATCATTTTTTTCACTTGCTAATATCCCCTATGTTTTTTATAGGTCAGGGCTTAACGGCCCTGGCCTTGTTTTGTTCGCGGAACAAAAATGTCGGTCGCAGTTTTTCGGCGTTTATTGAACCCTGTCGCTCAACCCTGCTCGTCGTAACGGGAGCTGTATGTCGATACCACGTTTGAAGTCTTACCTATCCATAGTCGCCACGGTGCTGGTGCTGGGTCAGGCCGTTACCGCGCAAGCGGCCGAGCTGCCTGACTTCACCCAACTGGTGGAGCAGGCGTCGCCTGCCGTGGTGAACATCAGTACTACGCAGAAGCTGCCGGATCGTAAGGTCTCCAACCAGCAGATGCCCGACCTGGAAGGCCTGCCGCCGATGCTGCGAGAGTTCTTCGAACGCGGCATGCCCCAGCCGCGCACGCCGCGTGGCGGTGGTGGCGGCCAGCGTGAGGCCCAGTCCCTGGGCTCGGGCTTCATCATCTCGCCTGACGGCTACATCCTCACCAACAACCACGTGATTGCCGACGCCGACGAGATCCTGGTGCGCCTGGCGGACCGCAGTGAGCTGAAAGCCAAGCTGGTGGGCACCGACCCACGTTCCGACGTTGCCCTGCTGAAAATCGAAGGCAAGGACCTGCCGGTGCTGAAACTGGGCAAATCCCAGGACCTGAAAGCCGGCCAATGGGTCGTCGCCATCGGTTCGCCGTTTGGTTTTGACCATACTGTGACCCAGGGTATCGTCAGCGCCATCGGTCGCAGCCTGCCGAACGAAAACTACGTGCCGTTCATCCAGACCGACGTGCCGATCAACCCGGGCAACTCCGGCGGTCCGTTGTTCAACCTGGCGGGTGAAGTCGTTGGCATCAACTCGCAGATCTACACCCGCTCCGGTGGTTTCATGGGCGTTTCGTTCGCGATTCCGATCGACGTGGCCATGGACGTTTCGAACCAGCTGAAAACCGGTGGCAAAGTCAGCCGCGGCTGGCTGGGGGTGGTGATCCAGGAAGTGAACAAGGACCTGGCTGAATCCTTCGGTCTCGACAAGCCGGCCGGTGCCCTGGTCGCGCAGATCCAGGACGATGGCCCTGCTGCCAAAGGTGGCCTGCAAGTCGGTGACGTGATCTTGAGCATGAACGGCCAGCCGATCGTCATGTCTGCGGACTTGCCACACCTGGTGGGTGCGCTCAAGGCCGGCAGCAAGGCCAAGCTGGAAGTGATTCGTGACGGCAAGCGCCAGAACGTCGAACTGACCGTCGGTGCGATCCCGGAAGAAGGCGCGGCGCTGGATGCGCTGGGCAACAGCAAGCCAGGTGCCGAGCGCAGCAGCAATCGCCTGGGCATTGCCGTAGTCGAGTTGACCGACGAACAGAAAAAGAGCTTCGACCTCAAGAGCGGTGTAGTGATCAAGGAAGTCCAGGACGGTCCTGCCTCCCTGATCGGCCTGCAACCAGGTGATGTCATCACCCACCTGAACAACCAGGCTATCAACTCCACCAAAGAGTTCACCGACATCGCCAAGGCGCTGCCGAAGAACCGTTCGGTGTCGATGCGCGTCCTGCGTCAGGGGCGTGCCAGCTTCATTACCTTCAAACTGGCCGAGTAATCCGCTAGTCCAATAAAAAGCCCCGCTCTCGATGTTCTAGAGCGGGGCTTTTTTGTGGCTGAAAGGTTTAGCCCATCATGTCTTTGATCATGCGTTCCTGGTCGATCAGTTCACGCTGGCGTGCGTCGATACGTGACGAAAGCGGGAAGTTGCTGCCGGCGCGACGCTTGGCGAAATCCAATTGCTGGATGGCCTGCTTGAAATCTCCCACCAGCGCGAAGTACTCGGCCCGGGCCTGATGCAGGCCGATGATATTGCCCGACAAGCCACGGGTTTCCGCAACCTGGTACCAGACGTCCGGATCGTCCGGGCGAGACTTCAACAATCCTTCCAGGGCTTTTTCCGCGTCAGCGTTGCGGTTCTGCTTGAGCAGCAGATCCACACGAACCTGGTTCAGCGGATAGTTGCCTGGATATTGCGTCAACATTCGGTCCGTACGCTGCTGGGCATCCGGCAGGCGATTGTTGGTCATGTCCAGCTCGATCTGCGCCAGGTTGTAGGTGATGTCGTTGGGCGCCTTGGCCAGCAGCGGCTTGAGGTTTTCCCGGGCCAGGTTGAACTGGGCACCCTTGATCTGAGCGATGGCGAGGCCATAACGCGCGATATCGTTCTTCGGATTTTCATCCAGCTGGGCCTGGAAACGTTTGGCGGCCAGCCCCGGGGTGTCTTCGTAATACAGTTGCACTCGAGCACGGATCAGTTGATAGCGCAGGCTGTCCTCAATGCCACCCAGCTTGGCTTGCTCCGCACGGTTGCGGGTGTCGGCGATACGCGATTCGGTTACCGGGTGAGTCAGCAGGAATTCAGGCGGCTTGGCATCGAAACGGTACTGGCGCATCAAGCGCTCGAACATGGTTGGCATGGACCGTGGGTCGTAGCCGGCTTTCTCCAGGTTGAGAATGCCGATGCGGTCAGCCTCTTGCTCGTTTTGCCGGGAAAAGCGCCGTTGCTCCTGGATCGCGGCGGCCTGGCTGCCGGCGATCGCGGCAATGCCCGCATCGCCTGCGCCAGCGGCGGCAGCGATGATGCCGCCGAGCAGCGCAGCCATCATCGGGATCTGCATGCGCTGCTGTGCTTCCACGCCTCGTGCGAAGTGACGTTGGGACAAGTGAGCCAATTCGTGGGCCAGTACCGAGGCATATTCGCCTTCGGTCTGGGCGTTGAGGAACAGGCCGCCGTTGACCCCGACGATACCGCCCGGTGCGGCAAAGGCGTTCAACTGCGGGCTGTTGATCAGAATGAATTCCAGGCGCCGGTCATTGACCTGGCTGGTTTCCACCAGCTTATAAACGCTGGATTCGACGTAATCCTTGAGCTGCGGGTCGTTGAGTTGCGAGACCTGGCCACGCAGGTAGGCCAGCCATGCCCGACCCAGATCGTATTCCTGTTTTGGCGAGACAATGGCAGAACTGGCGTCGCCAAGTGACGGCAGGTCGTCGGCGAAGCCTGGAGAGGCAAGCAGGCAAGCCAGCGTCAGCAGGGTAGGGCGCAAAAAAGTCATGCACAAAGCCTTTCGACAAAGAGCTTACTGTAGCCGGACACTGAGCTTCGGACCAGATATTCTAAGCGCCCTCGACGCCCACCCGGAGTTAGACCATGACCGACGCTGTAGCCTTCGATGCCGAACTGGATGCCAGTGGCCTTAACTGCCCGCTGCCGTTGCTCAAGGCCAAGCTGGAGCTCAATCGGCTGGCCAGCGGCGCGGTGCTCAAGGTGATCGCCACGGACGCTGGCTCCCAGCGGGACTTTCGTACGTTCGCCAAGCTGGCCGGCCACACCCTGCTGCATGAAGAAGACGAAGCGGGCGTCTATCGTTACTGGTTGCGCAAGGCCTGAATCGCTTGAATATGCTGTCCTTATCGCCTGAGGTTTATTGATGTTCAAAGTGTTACGTGACTGGATTCAGCGCTACTTCTCCGACGAAGAAGCCGTGGTGCTGGCCGTCCTGCTGTTTCTTGCCTTTACGGCCGTGCTCACTTTGGGCGGCATGCTGGCGCCGGTACTGGCGGGGATGGTGCTGGCGTACCTGATGCAAGGCCTGGTCTCCATCCTGGAGCGTCTGCGCTTGCCGGGTGGGGCAGCGGTGGGTCTAGTGTTTGCCTTGTTCATGGGGCTGTTGCTGGTATTTATCGTGATCGTGGTGCCTTTGCTGTGGCACCAGTTGATCACCTTGTTCAACGAGCTACCGGGCATGCTCGCCAAGTGGCAGTCATTGCTGCTGCTGTTGCCTGAGCGCTATCCGCACCTGGTGTCGGACGAGCAGGTCCTGCAGGCCATTGAGGTGGCTCGCGGCGAAATCGGAAAGTTCGGACAATGGGCGCTGACCTTTTCCCTTTCGAGCTTGCCGCTGCTGGTCAACATCATGATCTACCTGGTACTGGTGCCGATCCTGGTGTTTTTCTTCCTCAAGGACCGCGAGATGATCGGTCGCTGGGTGCGTGGCTATCTGCCCCGTGAGCGTGCGCTGATTACCCGGGTCGCCGAGGAAATGAACCGGCAGATTGCCAACTACATCCGCGGCAAGGTTATCGAGATTTTTATCTGCGGTGGCGTCACTTACATCGGTTTTGTCGCGCTGGGGCTTAACTACGCTGCCCTGTTGGCGCTGCTGGTGGGTGTTTCAGTGGTGGTGCCATACGTTGGCGCGGTGGTGGTGACGGTGCCGGTGATGTTGATCGCGCTGTTCCAGTGGGGCTGGAGTGATCAGTTCATCTACCTGATGGCGGTGTACGGCATCATCCAGGTGCTGGACGGCAACGTGCTGGTGCCGCTGCTGTTCTCCGAGGCGGTGAACCTGCATCCGGTGGCGATCATCTGTGCGGTGTTGTTGTTTGGCGGGTTGTGGGGCTTCTGGGGGGTGTTCTTTGCGATTCCCCTGGCGACGCTGTTCAAGGCGGTGCTGGATGCCTGGCCTCGGCAGGAGCCGGTGGTGGCGCCGTTACTCTGATATTTGTGGTGCCGGTGCAGGCCTCATCGCGGGCAAGCCCGGCTCCCACATTGACTGAGTTGTCCTGTCGAACAATGATCACAGGTGGGAGCTGGCTTGGCTGCGATAGCTATTTCAAAGCCAGCAGGTGAATCAAGCCTGGTTCAGCGCCTGTGCCGCTTCGAGCACTGCATCCACATGGCCTGGCACTTTCACACCGCGCCATTCCTGGCGCAGTACGCCATTCTTGTCGATCAGGAAGGTGCTGCGATCAACACCCAGGTATTCCTTGCCATACAGCTTCTTCAGCTTGATCACATCAAACAGCTGGCAAACCGCTTCGTCCTTGTCGCTGATCAGCTCAAAGGGGAATTCCTGCTTTGCCTTGAAGTTCTCGTGGGACTTCACGCTGTCCCGGGACACGCCAAACACCTCGGTGTTGGCCGCCTTGAACGCAGCATGCTGGTCACGGAAGCCCTGGCCTTCAGTGGTGCAGCCCGGGGTGCTGTCTTTCGGGTAGAAGTAGATCACCACTTGCTTGCCCTTGAGCCCGGCGAGGCTGAAGGTTTGCCCGCTGGTGGCCTGGGCTTCGAAGTCGGCTACCGGTTGGTCGATCACTACAGACATGAAGACTTCCTTACATAGGGTTCTGTGGGCGCCAAGGCTCGATCAGTGCGTCGAGGTTCAGGGCATCGGCGAAATCCAGGAACTGGTCGCGCAGCCAACTGATCTGCACGCCGGCCGGCAAGGTCACGGTAAAGGTGGCGTTGAGCATGGTGCCGCCGGTCTGCGGAGCCTGATAGGTGTCGCAGGTCAGGTTTTCCAGCTCGACGTTGTGGTCGATAAAGAACTGGCACAGCTCGTTGACGATGTCCGAGCGGTAGGCCGAACTGACATAGGCCACGTAGGGCAGGGCCTGCGGACGGTTTTCCAGTGCGGCGCTGCGCACCACGTTGACCGTGAAGTCATGCTTCTTCGCCAAACCCGGTAAACCGGTTTCAAGGCGGGCCAGGGCATCCCAGGTCCCGGAAATCTGCAGGACCAGCGCACTGCACTCGCCATGGCGGGTCAGGCGGGAGGTCACGACGGCGCAGCGGTTTTCATGGCTGGCGCGGCACAGGACGTTAGTCAGCTCCATGGGGTTGGCGCCGAGGGCACTGATGACAAGGAATTGTTCGCGGACTGTGGGGGTGGACATGCAGCCTTCCTAAAGCGATGAGCGGTCGATACGATGCAAGCGGTATCAATCAAAGGATGAAGGGTAGCGAAAACCATCGCCAAGGGCTAGGAGGTGGCGTTTTCATTACGTAATCAGCTTCATCAAACCCCGCTTTGGCAGAATGATGGCGCTGCCGCGAACTAAGTTGATCCAGAACGCATCCTCAGGCGGTACTTCGCTTGTACAAGCATCTTGGCGCCAGTACCATTACCGCTCTCTTTTTCCGGCAGGAGCGGTTGCATGATTGCGGGCAGTATGGTGGCACTGGTCACACCCATGGATGCACAAGGTAATCTCGACTGGGACAGCCTGGGCAAACTGGTGGACTTCCACCTGCAAGAGGGCACCAACGCCATCGTGGCGGTCGGCACCACAGGTGAATCGGCCACACTGGATGTGGAAGAACACATCGAAGTGATCGAGTTCGTGGTCAAGCGCGTTGCAGGGCGCATTGCTGTCATCGCCGGCACGGGCGCCAATTCGACCCGCGAAGCGATCGAATTGACCAGCAACGCCAAGAAAGCCGGCGCCGATGCCTGCCTGCTGGTGACGCCGTACTACAACAAGCCGACCCAGGAAGGCCTGTACCTGCACTTCCGCGCCGTTGCCGAAGCGGTCGATATCCCGCAGATCCTCTACAACGTACCCGGTCGCACCGCCTGCGACATGAAGGCCGAGACCGTGATCCGCCTGTCCACCGTACCGAACATCATCGGTATCAAGGAAGCCACCGGTGACTTGCAGCGCGCCAAGGACATCCTGGCCGGCGTCAGCAGCGACTTCCTGGTGTACTCCGGTGATGACGCCACGGCGGTCGAGCTGATCCTGCTGGGCGGCAAAGGCAACATCTCGGTGACTGCCAACGTTGCACCGCGCGCCATGAGCGAGCTGTGTGCCGCGGCCATCGCCGGTGATGCGGTCAAGGCCCGGGCGATCCACGAACAATTGGCACCGCTCAACAAAACCCTGTTTATCGAATCCAACCCTATCCCCGTGAAATGGGCGCTGCATGAGATGGGCCTGATGCCGGACGGTATCCGTCTGCCGCTCACCTGGCTCAGCGAAGCCTGTCACGAACCGCTGCGACAGGCCCTGCGCCAGTCCGGCGTCCTGGTTTAATTGAGGAAGCACTACGCATGAAGCGATTGGCCGGACTTTCCGCACTTGCCTTGATTATCTCCAGCACCAGTGGCTGCGGTTGGATCTGGGGCCCGGAAGGCTACTTCCGCGACCGCGGTAGCGATTACCTGGAAGCCCAACAAACCGCCCCGATGAAATTGCCGCCGGACGTCAATGTCGCCAAGCGCCTTGACCCGTTGCTGCCGATTCCGCGCAACGTGGCCGACGACACCGTCAAGGGTGAATACGAAGTGCCGCGTCCACAGCCGTTGTCGGCCGTGGCCGATGCCAGCGACTACAGCCTGCAGAAGAGCGGCGACACCCGTTGGGTCATGGCCCAGCGCCCACCTGCCGAAGTCTGGCCGGTGGCCGTGCAGTTCTTCCAGGACAACGGTTTCCGCCTTGACGAACAACGCCCGCAGACCGGTGAATTCACCACCGCGTGGCAGCACACCAGCGAACTGTCGGCATCCATGGCCAAGCGCCTGCAGGCCGGTGGTGTAGCCAATGACAGCGAAGCCCGCATCCGCGTGCGTATCGAGCCGGGCGTGCAACGCAACACCAGTGAAGTCTACGTAGTCAGCGCCGAGCGTCCTGCCGGCAGCACCGCCAACGTCGACTTCACCCCACGTTCGGTCAACACCGGCGTGGACGCTGCCCTGGTCGACGAAATGCTCGCCAGCATGAGCCGTATTTCCGAGAAGGGCGGTTCCGTCTCCCTGCTCGCCGCCGGTAGCTTTGACACACCTAGCCGCGTCAGCCTCAGCGAAGACGGCAGCGGCAACGTGGTGCTCAACCTGGGTGAAGACCTGGACCGCGCCTGGTCGAGTGTCGGCCGCGCGCTGGAGCACGGCGAATGGCGCGTTGAAGACATCAACCGCAGCCTGGGCCTGTACTACATCAACCTGGCCGAAAAAGCCGAGAAGAAAGACGACGAGCCAGGTTTCTTCAGCAAGTTGTTCGGCAGCAAGCCGACCAAGGAAGAGATCGAGACCCGCGCCGAGCGTTACCAGGTTCGTTTGAGCAAGGTAGGCGAAAGCGTGCAAGTCACCGTCGAGAAAAACATCAACACCGTGGCGCCGGCAGAAGTGGCACGCAAAGTGTTGGGCGTGATTCAGGACAACCTGGGCTGATCCGATGCGTTTTGCCGTTCTCGGCAGCGGTAGCCAAGGGAACGGCACGCTTGTAGCCCACGACGACACGTACGTCCTGGTGGATTGTGGTTTCTCCCTGCGGGAAACCGAGCGGCGCCTGCTGCGCCTGGGGGTTCACCCCGCGCAGCTGAGCGCGATTCTGGTGACCCACGAACATGCCGACCACGTGCATGGCGTGGGTTTGCTGTCTCGGCGCTACAATCTTCCGGTGTACCTGAGTCGCGGTACCTTGCGCGGGATGCGCAAACCGATCGAACCTGCAGGTTTGCTGGCCGGTGGTGAGCAATTGCAGATCGGTGCCTTGAGCATCGATGTGATTGAAGTGGCCCACGATGCCCAGGAACCGACGCAATACGTATTCAGTGACGGTGAGCGGCGCTTCGGCCTGCTCACCGACCTGGGTTCGTACTGCGCCAAGGTGCTGGACGGTTACCGGGACCTCGACGCATTGATGATCGAGTCCAACCACTGCCGTGACCTGCTTGCGCGTGGCCACTACCCGGCCTTTCTCAAGCAGCGGGTCGGCGGGCAGTTTGGACATTTGAACAACCACCAGGCGGCGTACCTGGTGTATGAGTTGGGCTGGCAAGACCTGCAACACCTGGTCCTGGCCCACCTGAGCAGCAAGAACAACCTGCCGCAGCTGGCCCGGCAATGTTTTGTCGACACCCTTGGGTGCGACCCGGACTGGCTGCAACTGGCCGATCAAGATTCAGGGCTCGACTGGCGACACATCGCCTAGCCCACCTACTTAGCAAGCGGAGCCCATCATGGAAAAACGTGAAGAACTCTACCGCGGCAAAGCCAAATCGGTTTACAAGACCGACGACGCCAACCGCTTGATCCTGCTGTTTCGCAACGACACCTCGGCGTTCGACGGCAAGCGCATCGAACAGCTCGACCGCAAAGGCATGGTGAACAACAAGTTCAACGCCTTCATCATGCAGAAACTCGAAGCGGCCGGCATTCCGACCCAATTCGACAAACTGCTGGGCGACAACGAATGCCTGGTGAAAAAACTCGACATGATCCCGGTCGAGTGCGTCGTGCGTAACTATGCGGCCGGCAGCCTGGTGAAGCGTTTGGGCGTGGAGGAGGGCCTCAAGCTCAACCCCTACACCTTCGAGCTGTTCCTGAAAGACGACGCCAAGGGTGACCCGTTCATCAACGAATCCCACGTGGTGGCATTTGGTTGGGGCACCGCTGAGCAACTGGCTCGCATGAAGGAGCTGTCGCTGAAGGTCAACGACGTCCTGAGCAAACTGTTCGACGACGCCGGCCTGCTGCTGGTGGACTTCAAACTCGAATTCGGCGTGTTCCACGACGGCTCCATCGTCCTGGGCGACGAATTCAGCCCGGACGGCTGCCGCCTGTGGGACAAAGACACTCGCAAGAAGATGGATAAAGACCGCTTCCGCCAGGGCCTCGGTGATGTCATCGAAGCCTACGAAGAAGTCGCCAATCGTCTCGGCGTACCGCTGTAACCGACGCAAGCATCTGATAGCACGGAAAAAAATCGCTTTGGCGCTTTGCTTCCAGGAAACAGGCTGTTATGATGCGCGCCGTTGGAGAGATGCCAGAGTGGCCGAATGGGACGGATTCGAAATCCGTTGTACCTTCACCGGTACCTAGGGTTCGAATCCCTATCTCTCCGCCATTATTGAAAAATGAAAAACCCCCGATAACTTCAATGTTGTCGGGGGTTTTTTGCTTTCAGTCAGAAACTGCATAATGAATTCTGCTACGGTCTTCGTTAATTGGCGCTTCGGACATCGGTCATGAATTTTAAAAAAGTACTGGCGCATTTGCAGGCTGAAGTTCCCGAGCTATTGGCTGTGTATGTGTTCGGTAGCCAAGTGACGGGTGAGGCAGGTAGTGAGAGTGATCTGGATGTTGCGGTCCTTTCTGCGGGAGTGGTCGAGCCTTTATTGCTATGGCAGCTTTCCGGGGAGTTGGCCGATATCGTTGGAGTTCCCGTCGACTTGCTTGATTTGCGCGCAGCCTCAACGGTAATGCAATACCAAGTATTGACCACTGGGCGTCGGCTCTGGTCCGGGAACGTCCAGGCGGGTCTATTCGAGAGCTACGTCCTGAGCGAAAAAACCGCGCTGGACACGGCAAGGGCTGAGTTGTTGGCGGATATCCAGAAGGAAGGGAAAGTTTATGGTCGATGATGTTCTCATCAATAAAGCAGCCAGTATTGAGCGTTGCGTTGCGCGCGCCCGTCAGGAATACGATAAGGATCCCACCAGCTTCACCACCGATTTCACGCGCCAGGATGCGGCGATTTTGAATATTCAGCGGGCCTGTGAGGCAGCGCTGGACATGGGCCAGCACTTGATTCGTCGTGAGCGCCTGGGTGTTCCACAAGGAGCTCGTGACGTGTTTGAGTTGTTATGTCAGGGCGGTTGGGTCAATCCTGCGTTGCTGACCAACCTGAAGAACATGGTCGGGTTCCGTAACATTGCTGTTCACGAGTACCAGACGCTTCAATTGCCGATTACTGTAGCGATCATTACAAAACACCTGGATGAGTTTCTAGCATTTAGTTCGCATATTTTGACCAAGGATGCGGGGTTGGAAAATAAACAAGTCTAATCTGTAAATTTTCCATCCCTCTGAATAAGTTTTCCTGCTGCGGTGTTCACCACACAGACCACTCAGGAAACGCCCATGAACAATCCCGCCGACCGCTACGACCGCCTGACCCGCACCTTCCACTGGCTGACCGCCGCCCTGGTGATCTTCATGTTCGCCAGCGCCCACGTCTGGGAAAACCTGGAAAAAGGCACGCCACTGCGCAAGGGCCTGCAATCGGTCCATATCTCCCTGGGCATCGCCATGGCGGTGCTGATCGCTGCACGTATCCTCTGGCGTGTGTTCGGCGGCAATCACCCAAAGGCCGACAATCACCCTGCGCTTAACGTGGCCGCCAAAATCGCCCACGGCTGTTTATACCTGTTGTTACTGACGCAGGTGGTCCTGGGCTTCCTGTTCCGCTGGGCCCAGGGCGAGCCCTTCAACTTTTTCGGACTGTTCCCGGTGCCAGCGCCTTTTGTGATCGATCACGAATTGCGAGGCACCCTGGGTGGCCTGCACAACAATGTCGCCTGGGCGATCATCGTACTCGCCGGGCTGCATGCCTGCGCCGCGCTGTGGCATCACTACATCCAGCGCGACAGCACGTTGCGCCGCATGCTGCCGGCCCCTCGTGGCGATCTTCCCTACTGAGTTTGCTGCTGTACTTTCCCTATCGTTACGGAGCATGAATGCCATGAAGAATCGTCCCGAGCACGCCGTTGGTTACCGCACCGCTTTGTTCTTCGGCGCCTGTATGGCCGCCGCGTTATTGGCCGGCCAGGCCCATGCCTCCGGTGACGAATCGGCGCCGCCCAAGCCCAACTGCCCCAAAGGCCAGGTCTGGGATACCAAGACTGGCAAGTGCGTGCTGCAAACCAGCAAGGCCACGTCGGACGCCGACCGCACCGACTACGCCTACCGCCTGGCCAAGGACGGGCGTTACGAAGAAGCCCTGTCACTGCTCGACACCCTGCAAAACCCGAACACCGCCAAGGCCCTGAACTACCGCGGCTACGCCACCCGCAAACTGGGGCGCACCGATGAAGGCATCAGCTACTACCTGAAGTCCGTGGCACTGGACCCCAACTACGCACAAGTCCGTGAGTACCTGGGGGAGGCCTACGTCATCAAGGGCCGTGTGGACCTGGCCCAGGAGCAACTGGTGAAGATCAAGGCGTTGTGCAGCACCACCTGCGAAGAGTACGAAGACCTGGCTGAAGCCATCGCCGCCGCGCCTCAGGCTTGAAGCTGTGAGCGAACAGCCGGGAGAGCGCCATCACCACAGACGCTGAGTTGCGCCGAGAGTTGAGCCAGCTGTTGCCACGTTTATGGCGATACGGGCTGGTGCTGTCGCGACAAAAGCATGTGGCTGATGACCTGGTGCAAGCCACCTGCGTGCGGGCGTTGGAGCGTGCAGGCCAGTTCGTGGCTGGCACGCGGCTGGATCGCTGGTTGCTGACGATCATGCATTCGATCTGGCTTAACGAATTGCGCGCCCAGCGAGTACGGCAAGGGCAGGGGTTTGTCGACGCCGAGCAGGCGTTGTCGTTCGACGGTGAAGCCCTGGCTCAGGACCAGGTCCTGGCCGCACAGGTGATCAAGCGCGTCAATGCATTACCCGAAGCGCAGCGGGAGACTGTTTTTCTGGCCTACGTCGAAGGCCTCTCATACAAGGAAATTGCCGAAGTCCTGCATATTCCCGTAGGAACGGTGATGAGCCGGTTGGCCGCTGCACGCATGAAGCTGGCTGAAACTGCGCACTCAAGCGGCTTGTTGGATAAATCGAGCGGAGAACGACGATGACTCAAAATACACCACCGTCGGATGAACTGCTGGTGGCTTACCTGGACGGTGAGTTAGACCCTCAGCAGCGTCAGGTTATCGATAACCTGCTGGGGATCGATCCTGCCGTGACGGCCCGCTTGGAGCTGCTCAAGCGCGGCCACTTGCCGTTCAAATCAGCCTTCGATTCGGTTCTCGATCAAGCCCCTACAGAGCGTTTGCAGGTGATGCTCGATGCCTTGCCGCCGGCACAAACACCCACCCTGAGTCGACGCAAATTTCTCGCGGTAGCAGCAAGCTTTGCGGTGGCCGGTGTGGTCGCTGATCGATTGTTCATGATCTGGCCCCGGCCTGAGCCCGGTTCGGGCTGGCGTGCCTCGGTTGCCGAATACATGGCGCTGTATACGCCCCAGACCCTGGAAAACCTCAGCGCCGATCCCGACTCCCATATCGCCCAGCTGAGTTCGGTCGGGACCCAGCTCGGCCTGTCGTTGAACCCGGATGCAGTACACCTGCCTGGCGCCGAATTTCGCCGCGCACAAATCCTCGATTATGACGGCGTACTGATCGGCCAACTGACTTACCTCGACGCGCGCCACGGCCCGCTGGCGCTGTGCATTACGGCGGCGAAAAAAGGTGCGGTGGCCATGGCCACCGAGCAGCGCCGGGGCATGAACGTGGTGTTTTGGTCCAGCCCGTCCCATGCGTTCATGTTGATTGGCAGAAACCCGTTCGAGGATTTGCAGATCATGGCGCGCAGTGCCGAGAAGGCTTTGTCGGCATAGCTTCAATGAGACGATGAGGGCGTCTGCAACGCCCGCCACCGAGCCGGCGTCGTCCCCTCCCAGGCACGAAACGCACGATAAAACGAGTTGGTATCTTCATAGCCCACCAGGCACGCGATCTCGTCTATCTCAATCGACGGCTCGGTGAGCAGATGCCGCACCACTTCCTGGCGGGTTTCCAGCATCAGTTGCCTGAAACTGGTGCCGGCCTCGGTAATGCGCCGTTGCAACGTGCGTTCGCTCATGCCCAGCTCCCGCGCTACCTCGACCATCTCGGGGCGGCCACTGGCCAGGAAGCGCTTGAGGGTGATCTTGACCTGATGGCTGATGCTGGCCGGTGTCGAGGCCTCCGCAAGCGCTGCCACCAGGCCCGGGTTCAGCATTTCGAGCATTTGCGGGTTGTACCCCGGAAAAGGTCGGTCCAGATCGGCGGCGTCCAGTATCAGCGCGTTGCGCCCGGCACCAAAACGCACGGAGCAACCGAAAAACTCGGCCAGTGCACGGCTGCCATCGTCCGGGCGAACCAGTTCGACCTGCAGGGGAGTGATCTGCGTCCGTGCTCCCCGTCGCCCCAATTCAACAAACGTCGCAAACGCCGCATCCACCAGCAGCGCAGGCGGTAATTCTGGCGTGTGCAACCAGTCGATGGTCACCGTACAGGCACGGCCATCCTCGCAAACCAGCAGGCGCTCGGGTGTGCACAATTGCTTGAAGCGGGCGAGGCGGTGCAGGCCATCGCGATAATCCCGGGCGATAAAAGCGGCAAAGCTGGAGGGTGGAAGCGCAGTGATATCCAGCCGCGTCACCAGTAATATCCCGACAGCCGGATCAGGATTAAGTGTGCGCACCGCCTCCCACAAGCGAAAGAATTCCAGCGTCGTCACCTGCCGCCGGTCTCGCCGCTCGCGGATATGCAGGGTCATGGGCAAGCGTGCCTGACGCAACACCACCGACGGCTCCAGCCCGACGCTCTGCAGCGCCAGCCAGAACACATCCGGTATGTTGAAACGGGGTTGGGTCACGTCAGGCATGCGGCACCTTTTTCAAAAGCGTGAGATTAATCCGAGGCCGACACGCTGAGGTCATGCCACTTTTTATCCGACTCGGCCAAGTCTGCTGCTGCCCGGGCGGCGTATTGCACGGCATCGCTGCCGATCAGCAAGCGTAGCGGGGCGTCTTTGTTCAGTGCCAGCTCCAGCACGATTTCGGCAACCCGGTCCGGACCCGTCGGCAGGATGCCGGGGGAGTTGAGCAATTCAACCAGGGCGCCGACCGTTTGTTGGTAGGGCTCACTGATGGCCGGAATCGTCATGGAACTGCCCGACCAGTCCGTGCGCATGCCGCCCGGCTCCAGCACGGTCACCTGGATGCCCAGTGGTGTGACTTCCTGTGCCAGTACTGTGGAAAATCCACCGACTGCCCATTTCGCACTCTGATACGCGGCCAGGCCGGCCATGCCGATGCGGCCACCCAACGACGATACCTGGAAGATATGCCCACGGCCCTGGGCGCGCAGCACCGGCACCACCGCCTTGCTCACGTGCACCACACCATAGAAGTTGGTGCTGATCTGCGCGGAAAAATCCTCCAGCGTCACATCTTCCACCGACGCCAGGTCACCGTAGCCGGCGTTATTGACCACCACATCCAGGCGACCAAAATGTTTCACCGCGGCATCCACCGCTTCCAGCACCTGCTGGTTATTGGTCACGTCCAGCGTGACCGGATAAATCGCCTCGCCGTATTCGGCCACCAAGTCATCCAACTGCTTGGGATTGCGCGCGGTGGCAACCACACGATCACCGGCGCGCAGGGCGGCTACGGTAATCGAGCGGCCGAGGCCGCGGGAACTGCCGGTGATAAACCATATCCTGGACATTCGAACACCTCTTCGTTTGAGACTGCGGGAGTAACTTGTGAACGAATGATGGTCGACGGGCCTCTCTCATACACTAGCAAGAGGCCGCCAAGTGACTTGCATATCACGCCATTTATTCTGCGGCCAACCGTGCCGACAGGCTTTCGATAAACACCGTCTCCGCCCGGCTCATCTTCTGCTCACGGTTCCACAGCAGGTGGATATCCACGTCGGTAATCCCTTCGTCTGGCGGCAAGCGCCAGAGCAACCCATGCTTCACATCCTCGGCCACCACATGAATCGGCAGGCAGCCCAGGCCAAACCCGGCAATCACCAACCGCCGCACTTCCTCCAGGCTGGAGGACGACGCCACGATGCGCCCGCTGAAGCCCTGCTGGTCGCGAAAGATCGTCAACGGCGAGAGCATCCCGCCGATCTGGTCGCTGGTAAAACTCACGAAGTTCTCCGACTGCAAATCTCCCTCCGCCAGCCCGGTGCGTCCGAACAACGGGTGATGCCGCCCGCAAAAAAATGCATAACGCTGACGCAGGAACAGGTGCTGCTCCAGCCGTGGTTGCGGCCGGCGATTGAGGCTCAGGCCCAGCGTCGCGGTTTTCTCCAGCAGGGCGGCGACGATGTCAGAGCTGCGCATCACCTCAACGTCCAGGTCGACCCGGGGATGCTGGCGATGGAAGTCCGCCAGGAAGTCATCAAAGGTGTCCGAACTGATCCGGCTGATCATCAGCAACCGCACTTTGCCAAGCACCTCGTCGCCAGGCTTTTGCAGGGCGTTGCTCATCTGCGAGACCTGGCCATACATCTCGCCGGCGATCGCGAAAATCTGCTCGCCGGCTTCGGTCAGCACGAAGCGCGGGCCGCGCCGGGCGATCAACTGGCAGTCGAGCTGTTCTTCCAGGCGCTTGAGCGCCTGGCTGATGGCCGGCTGGGTGAGGTGCAGGCGGGCGGCGGCGCGACTGATGCTCAACTCCTGGCCGATCACCCGGAAGGTGCGCAACAGGTTCCAGTCCAGGCGGTCATTGAGCAGCGGATGAACATCGCGGCGATTTTCAGGCATGTCGACAGCTCGATAATAAGCAGGATTTATAATCGGAATAATAAATAGAAAATTGACTAATCATAGGGCCGAGACGAAAAATCACCCTCAACCAGCGCCATCAGAGCGCGTGCGCCAGACCTTTCTCCTGCCAAAAAAATAACCAAAGGAGCCAGCCCCATGAAGCCTTCCGCTTCGCCGCAGCCGCGCCGTGCCGCGGCCGCCGCTTTCATCGGCACCATGATCGAGTGGTACGACTTTTACATCTACGCCACCGCCGCCGCGCTGGTGTTCGGTCAATTGTTCTTCCCTTCCGACGACAAACTGTTCAGCACCATGGCCGCGTTCGGCACCTTTGCCGTGGGCTTTTTCGCCCGGCCATTGGGCGGCATTGTGTTTGGGCATATCGGTGACCGTATCGGTCGCAAGAAATCCCTGGTGATCACGCTGGTGATGATGGGCGTGGTCACCGTATGTATCGGCCTGTTGCCGACCTATGCGCAGATCGGCGTCGCGGCGCCGGTGTTGCTGGTGCTGCTGCGCATCGTGCAGGGCATCGCCGTTGGCGGCGAGTGGGGCGGGGCGGTGCTGATGGCCGGCGAACATGCACCCAAAGGCCGTCGCAATTTCTTTGCCTCCTTTGCACAGTTGGGCAGCCCGGCGGGTTTGATCCTGTCGTTGCTGGCCTTCAGTGCGGTAACCCGTTTGCCTGAAGCCGACCTGCTCAGTTGGGGCTGGCGCGTGCCGTTCCTGGCCAGTGCCTTGTTGTTGATCGTCGGTCTGGCAATCCGCCTGGGCGTCAACGAATCGCCTGAGTTCCTGGAAGACAAAGCCAAGGCCGAAAAGGCCCGGACCATCACCCAGGATCAGGCCCCGGTGATCGAAGTGCTGAAAACGGCCTGGCGCCCGCTGCTGCTGTGCATCGGCGCCAACACCCTGGGGATTGCCGGGGTGTATTTCACCAACACCTTCATGATTGCCTACACCACCCAGCAACTTAACCTGCCGCGCTCGTTGATTCTGGAATGCCTGTTTGTCGTGGCCATCATCCAGTTCTGTGTCCAGCCGCTGGCGGCCTGGGTGGCGGAGAAGGTCGGTGCCACACGCTTTCTGTGTGCGATGAGCGTGCTTGCGATGGCCTCGCCTTATCCGATGTTCGTGCTTGTCAGCAGCGGCCAGGCGCCATTGATCATCCTCGGCATCGCCCTGGCCGTGGTGTGCATGGCCTCGTTTTATGCGGTGATTGCAGGCTTCGTCAGCGGCTTGTTCGAAACCCGCGTGCGCTACACCGCCATCTCCCTGGCCTATCAAGTGTGCGGCGCGCTGGCCGGTGGCCTCACGCCGTTGATCGGCACCTGGCTGGCCCATGAATACCAGGGCCAGTGGTGGCCGATGGCTGTGTTCTACAGCGCGATCGCGGCGGTTTCGCTGCTGTGCGTACTTGCGTTGTCCCGGCGTCACGCCACCGCCCAGCGTCTTGAAATGGCTTGAAGCGTTTGATCGGAGAATGTGTATGTTGAAGATTGATGGCGAGCGCCTGTGGGCCAGCCTGATGGCCATGGCCGAAATCGGCGCCACGGCCCGCGGTGGCAGTTGCCGCCTGGCGTTGAGCGCCGAAGACCAGGCGGGCCGCTCACTGTTCAGCCGCTGGTGTGAAGATGCCGGGCTGACCCTGAGCGTCGATGCCATCGGCAACCTGTTCGCCCGCCGGGCTGGCACCGACCCTGAAGCTGCGCCGGTGATGATGGGCAGCCACCTCGACACCCAGCCGGAAGGCGGGCGTTTTGATGGCGTCTATGGTGTGCTGGCCGGACTGGAAGTGATCCGCAGCCTCGACGACCACGGCATCAAGACCCGCAAACCACTGGAAATCGCGGTATGGACCAACGAGGAGGGCGCCCGGTTTACCCCGGCCATGCTCGGCTCGGCCGTGTTCACCGGCACCTTGGCGTTGGATAACGCGCTGGCCACCCGGGATGTCGCCGGTGTCAGCGTGGCGGATGCGTTGCGCAGCACCGGCTACAACGGCGAGCGCCCCTTGGGTGGCGCGGTGGATGCGTATTTTGAAGCGCACATCGAGCAAGGTCCTATTCTGGAAGACAATGCCAAGAGCATTGGCGTGGTCACCGGTGGGCAGGCGATTCGCTGGCTCGACGTGCGCGTGGAAGGCATGGCCGCCCATGCCGGGACCACGCCGATGCCACTGCGCAAGGACGCCTTGTACGGCGCCGCGCAGATGATCCAGTCACTGGAAAGCCTGGCGGCTGATTTTGCGCCTGAGGGCCTCACGACCGTGGGTGAATTGAGCATCGCCAAGTCGTCGCGCAACACCATTCCCGGCTTGCTGAATTTTACCGTCGACCTGCGCCATCACCGCGACGCCGACATAGAAGCCATGGAGCAACAGGTGCGCACCCGCTTGCAGGATATCGCTGCCCAACGTGGTCTGAGCGTCACCGTCAGCCCGCACTGGATCAGCCCGGCGACACCGTTTGATGCCGAGTGTGTCGCCTGTGTGCAGTCCGCCGTGGATGCGTTGGGTTATGCCCAGCAATCGATTGTCAGCGGTGCTGGCCATGACGCCATCCACCTGGCGCGGTTCTGCCCCACGGCGATGGTGTTCATTCCGTGCGTGGGAGGCTTGAGTCATAACGAAGCCGAAGATGTGCTGCCCGAGGACGTTCGCCAGGGTACCGATGTATTGCTCAATGCCGTGTTGAAACGTGCCGGCCAGGCTAATTAACGAAACATTTCTGCAAGGTTGAACACGATCAAAATGTAGGAGCTGGCTTGCCTGCGATAGCGGTGGTTCAGGCAACAAATTTGTATCTGAGCCACCGCAATCGCAGGCAAGCCAGCTCCTACAGGTCCGGTGTTCAACCGCAGATGTGTGCCCATCAGGAGAAATCCCATGCGTACTTATTTCCACCCCGAACAACTCCTGCACCATCCTCGCAGCTACTACTCCCGTGGCCAGATGCGTACCCCGCAGGAAGTCCCGGAGCGCGCCCGCAATCTGCTGCTGGCCGCGCAAAACCTGGGCTTCGACATCCAGCAACCCCACGACCACGGCCTTGATCCACTGCTGGCTGTGCACGGTGCGGCCTACCTGGCCTTCCTCCAGGAAGCCCACCAGCGCTGGAAAGAAATCCCCGAAGACTGGGGCGACGAAGTCATGTCCAACATCTTCGTGCGCGAGCCCAACGCCCTGCGCGGCATCCTTGCCCAGGCGGCGCGCTACCTCGCCGACGGCAGTTGCCCGATTGGCGAACTCACCTGGCGCTCGGCCTATTGGTCCGCCCAAAGCGCCGTCGCTGCCGCCCGGGACATCCTCGACGGCGCACCCGCGGCCTACGCGCTGTGCCGCCCGCCAGGCCACCACGCGCGTTTTGATGCAGCCGGTGGGTTCTGCTATATCAACAACGCGGCGGTTGCGGCGCAGGCGTTGCGCGCTGGCTTCGAGCGCGTCGCCGTGCTCGACACCGACATGCACCATGGGCAAGGCATCCAGGAGATTTTCTACGAGCGTGATGACGTGCTGTACGTGTCGATTCATGGCGACCCGACCAACTTCTATCCGGGGGTTGCAGGCTTTGCGGAGGAGCGCGGCGCAGCCAAGGGGGAAGGCTTCAACCTCAACCTGCCGATGGCGCATGGCGCGAGTGAGGCGGTGTTTTTCCAAAAGCTGGAACTGGCATTGAAGGCAGTGAAGGACTTCTCGGCGGACGTGCTGGTGTTGTCGCTGGGGTTCGATATCTACGAGCTGGACCCACAGAGCAAAGTGGCAGTGACGCGGGAAGGATTTGCGCGGCTGGGGGAGTGCATTCGTGGATTGGGGTTGCCGTGTGTGATCGTGCAGGAGGGCGGGTATCACCTGGAAACGCTGGACAGTAATGCTCAGGCGTTTTTTGCAAGTGCGCAGGCGTGGTCAATGTAACCCGCTGAATAAAGCGCCCCGGACTGCCTTGGAAATACATTCAAGGCGCGTCCGACCCGTGGGCCTTTTACGTCGATAATTTATATCTCTTAACTTCTGGTCGACACCCCTAAAGTCCCGCCCTGACTGGCCGAAACTCTGTCATACGATGTCGTATGCCCATAATGAGAACAATCGCCATGTCGCTCCGCAGCCTGTCCATCGCCCGCCGTGCGGGTCTCGGTTTTGCCTTGATTGCCTTGCTCGTGGCGCTGTTGGGGTTCTTTGCGCTCTCGAACATGGCAAGCATCCGCGAAAGCGCCGTGCAGGTTGAAAGTGGCCTGGTGCCGAAAATGCGCCTGGTCTCGGACATTCGCGAAATCATGCTGCGCATCCGCACTATTTCCCTGCGCATGGCCCTTGATCCCAATCCCGCGAGCCTCTCGCAATACCGCAGCCAGATGGACACCCGCAGCCAGGATCTGGCAAAGAAACTGGCCGACCTGAGTGCGGTGCTTGATACACCTGAGGTACGCAATCTCTACGACCAGTTTCAGGTCTCCCTGCGGCAATACCAGCAAGGCCTCACACAGTCGTTCATCCTTGCCGACAAGCAGCAGACCGCCGAGCTGAACAAGTTGCTGCTGGTGGACATGAAGACCGTGGTCGACGGTTCCGGCAATCAGCTCAATGCCCTGGCCGACTATTACAACGCCCAGATAAACCTGCAGGGCCAGACGGCCGAGTTGCAGTACAGCCGCTCGCGCACGATGGTCTTCGGCTTCGTGCTGCTGGCGGCGTTGAGCACCGTGGCCTTGGCCTGGTTGCTGACGCGTAGCATTGTCGGCCCGCTCAGCCACGCGGTGCGTGCCGCCGAAAACGTCGCTCAAGGCGACCTGACCCAGACCGTTGAAGTCACCGGCGATGACGAAGTGACCCGCCTGCTGGTGGCACTGCAGAGCATGCAAGGCAGCCTGCGCAGTACCTTGCAGCTGATTCGCCAGTCGGCCGGGCAGATGGCCGCATCGGCCACCGACCTCAACGGCATCACCGACCAGAGCAGCCGCAGCCTGCAAAAGCAGACCGCTGAAATCGAGCAAGCCGCCACCGCGGTCAACGAGATGACCTCGGCCGCCGATGAGGTGGCACGTAATGCGGTCTCCACTTCCGAATCCACCCGGCTCTCCAATGAAACGGCCCGTGACGGCCAGCAGCGCGTCGGCGAAACCGTCAGTGCGATTCAGGCGTTGAGTACCAACATCGGTGAAACCTCGAGCCTGGTGCAAAACCTCGCCGATCAATCGCGGGACATCGGCAAGGTGCTCGATGTGATTCGCTCCATTGCCGAGCAGACCAACCTGTTGGCCCTGAACGCCGCCATCGAGGCGGCGCGTGCCGGTGAGTCCGGGCGTGGCTTTGCCGTGGTGGCCGACGAAGTGCGTGCGCTGGCCCATCGCACCCAGCAATCGACCCTGGAAATCGACCAGATGGTCACCGCGATGCGCAGTGGCTCCAGCGAGGCACTGACCTCAATGCAATCGAGCACCCAGCGGGCCAGCGAAACCTTGATCCTGGCCGAAGGCGCCGGTGGAGCCTTGAGCCAGATCACCGACTCCATCGACCAGATTCACCAGCGCAACCTGGTCATTGCCAGCGCCGCCGAGGAGCAGGCGCAGGTGGCCAAGGAAGTGGATCGCAACATCGTCAACATTCGTGACCTGTCCGCGCAATCATCTTCGGGAGCAGGGCAGATCAACGGGTCGAGCCAAGAGCTGGCGCGCTTGGCCGTGTCGCTCAATGAGGCGGTGGCGCGGTTTCAGCTGTAACCGGGTCTAGTCGTGCCACGGATGGCACCAGCTCCAGGATCCGGTCACGACCCCCTTCGGCCACCAGGTACGTTCCCTTCGTCGTACGCACAATCGACTGTGGCGCCTTCAGGAAAGACAGAATCGTCTGCTGGCGTCCTTGCTTGTCGATCAACAACAAACGCGCGCGGTGGGTGGAATCCTCGTTGATCCATAACCCGCGTTCATCGCACATCAGGAAGGTGGGTTTGTTCAATTGGCTCAGTACCACTGGATCGCTACCGTCCTCGGTTAATTCGCGGACCACACCCTTCTTCTTTTCCGTGTAGAGCATGCGCCCATCGGTACAGCGAACGATCGACTCGCCTTCGCTGAGTTGGTCACGCACGACGCTCAAGGTCTTGTCGCTCCAGCGATAGCGCAGTATGCGGGCAGCTACCTTGCGGTCTTCGATGGCGTAAAGGAACTCGCCGTCGTCCCACAGCCCTTGCACGCTGTCGCCCTTGAACAGCTCGGTAACGACGCCGTCCTTGAGGAAACTGACCGGCGCGCCGTCCACTTCCTGGCTGAACACCCAACCGCCCTGAGTGGCGACCATGCCATCGGGCTTGGATAGTTTTCCTACAACCAGCTCGCGTTTTCCGTCGGGCAAGATGCGTACGATACTGCCAAGCCCATCGCTCAATTCCTGGCTCACCATCAGCGAACCGTCGGGCATCGGCATCAGTGATGCGGCCTTTGCTACGTCTCGGTGGACGACATGAACACTCCAGTCTTCGGCTGCACTGACCGGGTAGAAGCTTTGCCAGGCGAAGAAGCCCAAAGCTGCAAGGCAGAGCAAACCCAGGAGCCACAACCCCGCTCGAAGCGCTCGATAGAGAGGCGCAGGGCTGGAAGTCCTTTTTATTGTTTCATCCATTGATTGCGTTACCAGTCTGTATTCGTGAGTGGAAAAGATTGCCGCTGCGGTTGATTGTCGTCGTCATCCTGCAAGAGGCTCTAAGCAGGAATTTTCCCGCATAAAGAATTTCCTTTATACCCATGCATGAGTGGTGCGAGAAACATAAAGGGACCGCAGGCATACAGCGGGGATTTGGCAGGAGGCGAGTTGCACATAGGCAATTTCAGTGGGAGTGGAACTACAGCCCATACAGTCATTCCGCACCATTCACGTTTGGTAGGTTGTGGTCGGGTGTTGGTGTGAGCATCTTTATCATCGGGAAGGGCTAGATGGATCCCTACGCATCCAGTAAGACAAATCAGCAGTGTTGTGCTGACAACTATTTTTCCCATGTTAGACCTGTGAGGTGGTACCTAAGAGCTGTCAGTATTGACGCTTTTCAGAAGTCTCGTTTCCAACCCACGCAAATTCCCTGCTGATATGTATGACCGCATATTTTCCGTAGGGTTATTGGCTGATCCCGATTCTGTGGCCCGCGCCAATAGCATCCCGCCAGCCTCCATACGATAATGCCCGCCACATCTGCTCAACCAATGGCTGCCCCCGTGATCATCAACTTCGACCTCAACGACCTCCAGGCCTTCCGCGCCGTCGTAGATAAGGGCAGTTTCCGTGCGGCGGCCGAAGCCATCCGTATCTCCCAGCCGGCCCTCAGCCGGCGTATCGAGAAGCTCGAATCCGCCCTCGACGTCAAACTCTTCGAACGCACCACGCGCCGGGTCAGCCTGACTATGGTCGGCCGCGCGTTCCTGCCGCAAGTCGAGCGCATGCTCGATGACCTGGACATCGCCCTGATGGGCATCAGCAACGTCGCCTCGACCCGCATGGGCAATGTCACCATCGCCTGTGTGCCGTCCACCGCGTACTACTTCATGCCCCACGTGATCTCCGAATTCCACAAGCTCTATCCGAAGATTCGCCTGCGGGTCCTGGACGCGAGTGCGGGCGAGGTGTGTGCGGCGGTGGAAAGTGGCGAGGCGGATTTCGGTGTGAGTTTCAGCGGCAGCCTGGCAGACGGGGTGGAGTTCGAGCTGCTGTTGCAGGAGCGTTATGTACTGGCCTGTCGCCGGGAGCATCCGCTGGCGGACCGCGCCAGTGTGACGTGGGCCGAGGCGTACGAGCACGACTACATCACCGTGGACAAGACCTCAGGCAACCGCTTCCTGCTGGACCAGGCCCTGCGCGGCGTGCGGGTGAAGAAACCAAGCATCTGCGAAACCCATCACGTGACGACCATGATCGGGCTGGTGGAGGCGGGGCTTGGGGTGGCGATGGTGCCGTCGATTGCGATGCCGGGCGGCGAACATCCGATTCTGACGAGCGTGCCGTTGGTGGAGCCGGAGGTGGTGCGCAACGTGGGGTTGATCAAGCGCCGCGGGCGTACGTTGACGCCGGCGGCACTGGAACTGGAGCGGTTGACGCGGGAGATGCCGTTCCGGTCAGTGTGAGACCGAATCCAGGCCGGTGGATTGCACCACCGGTTGCGCCTGGGGCGAGGCGAGGAATTGCAGGAGCTTTTTCGCCTGCGCCGGGTGCTGCGCATTTACCGGAATGCCGGCGGCAAAACGGGTGACGGACTGCACGTCTTCGGGGATCTTTCCGACGTAGGTCACGCCTGGAATCGGCAGCAGTTCGGACACCTGTTGCAAGCCCACTTCGTAATCACCCTTGGCCACCTGTGAGGCCACCGGGATGCGTTCGATCATGGTGCCCTTGGACGGCATGCCGAGCTTCTTGAACAGTTCCTTTTCGACGTAGACGCCGCTGGCGCTGTCCGAGTACGCGACGGATTTGGCGTTGGTCAGTACCGTCTTCAGTTCGGCATCGGTGGCAATCGAGGGCTTGGCCGCGCCTTCCTTGACCACCAGGCCGATGCGCGAGTCCGCCAGTTCAACCCGGGACGCCTTGTCGACCTTGCCTTGCTTGATCAGCTCATCCAATGCGTAGCCGACCATGATCACCACGTCGGCGTGTTCGCCACGGGCCAGGCGGTTGGGAATCGCTTCCGGCGCCTTGCCCATCGACGGGCCGAGGATGGTGTCGAGGGTGTCGCCGCTCTGGGTGGCGTATTGCGCACCCAGCACCTTGTAGGCAGCGGTGAAGCCGCCGGAGGTCATGACTTTCAGCTCTTCGGCGTGGGCGACCATCGCCAGGGAACCGATCGCCAGTACCGCCAGTGTTTTCAGCATGGGGTTCATCAGTGCGACTCCTCAGGCAACTTGCAGACGGGCGCTGGCGCGGCGATACAGTGCGAACGTCGCGCACAGGGCGCACAGCGCGGCGAACATCAGCCAGTAGGCGGGCGATGCCTTGTCGCCCGTCTCGTGGATAAACCAGGTGGAAATCGCCGGGGTAAAACCGCCGAAGATCGCGGTCGCCAGGCTATAGGCCAGGGAGAAGCCCGCCACACGCACTTCCACCGGCATGATCTCGGTCAGGGCCGGGATCATGGCACCGTTGTACATGCCGTAGAGGAAGGAGAACCACAGCAGGGTTTCCAGCATGTGCGCGAAGCTTGGCGCATTGACCACGTAGGAAAGTGCCGGGTAAGCGGTCAGCACGGTCAAAGCAGTCATGGCGATCAGCACCGGCTTGCGGCCAAAACGGTCACTGAGGGTGCCACCGATGGGCAGCCAGATGAAGTTCGACACGGCCACCAGCAAGGTCACCAGCAGGGCGTCGGCGGTGGTCAGGTTGAGTACGGTTTTGCCGAAGGTGGGTGCGTACACGGTGATCAGGTAGAAGGCCGTGGTGGTCATCGCCACCATCATCATGCCGCCGATCACGATGGTCCAGTTCTTCACCAGGGTGGCCAGCACTTCGCGCATGGTCGGGCGATGCTTGCGGTTGGCGAACTCTTCGGTTTCCTGCAGGTTGCGGCGCAGGACGAAGATGAACGGGATGATCACGCAGCCGATGGCGAACGGAATGCGCCAGCCCCAATCGGCAACCACGGCTGGTTCCATCCACTGGTTCAGGCCATAACCCAGGGCGGCCGCGACCACGATGGAGATCTGCTGGCTACCCGATTGCCAACTGGTATAGAAACCCTTGCGGCCCGGGGTGGCCATTTCGGCCAGGTACACCGACACGCCGCCCAGTTCGGCACCGGCCGAGAAACCTTGCAACAGCCGGCCCATCAGCACCAGCAGCGGTGCCCACAAACCAATGGTGTGATAGCCGGGCACCAGCACGATCAGCAGGGTGCCACTGGCCATGATCGCCAGGGTCACGATCAAGCCTTTGCGACGGCCCACATCATCGATGTACGCGCCGAGGATGATAGCCCCCAGCGGACGCATCAAAAAGCCCGCGCCGAACACGGCGAAGGTCATCATTAATGACGCAAATTCATTAGCGGCAGGGAAGAAGGCGGCGGCGATATAGGTGGCATAGAAACCGAACAGAAAGAAGTCGAACTGTTCGAGAAAGTTGCCGGAGGTGACGCGAAAGACCGCGCCGACTTTGGAGCGGGCAGAGTCAGGCCGTGAAGGGTTTTGCATTTTCTTGTGTCTCCAGCGTTCTTTTTAAAGTGCTTGTTTCGCTTAAGACCGCGGATAGTGGCTGACACATTTGGAAATGATAAGTGAGTTGTTTACATGTATTGATGCGTCGTGGTTATCAATTGCCGGATGCACACAAAACCGCTCCCTCATCTATGCTTGCCCAGTGTGTCCAATTCTTACGGATGGGAGGTGGGTATGAGCAACGAACAGAAGCAGCGCGAAGAGTTGGAGCAGGAGCGGGCGAGGAAGCTTCGCGAGGAAGAAAAGCCGCAGACCTGGAAGCATCCGGACGATGGCACCGAGCTGTCGGAGCGCGATCAGGAGCGCCCGCTCAGGCCTTGATGCAGGCAATTCACTGTGGCGAGGGAGCTTGCTGTGGCGAGGGAGCTTGCTCCCGCTGGGCTGCGAAGCGGCCCCAAGATTTTTGGGAGCGCTTCGCACTGGAGCGCCAGCCCGGTCCAGCGGGAGCAAGCTCCCTCGCCACATTACGATTTACTGAATCGGCATTCCCAACTCCACCAGCGTGCCATCTGGGCACCGCACACTAGAAACAACCTTTGCGCCTCCCCACGCCGCCCTTGAAGTTCATCCCGCCCTGCGAAGCAGAGGGTGGTGTCGCCGGTATCCCGCTCGCCATAGATCCCTGATTAATACAGTCGACGGCGACTGAAGCCATACCGTCAACGGGAAACTATTTGACATATTTGATTTGTGATCACATATTGGAGCCATAAGAACGACAACACAGGTTTTGACTCATGACAGATGGCCCGCTTCTCCTTCCCACCTTGCGCCAGGTGTCCCGCGATACCTTGCAAGACCAGGTCTATCGCCAGATCCGCGAAGCCTTGATGAGTGGTCGTTTCCAGCCCGGCCAGAAACTCACCATCCGCGGCCTCGCCGAAGCCCTCGGCTCCAGCCCCATGCCAGTGCGCGAAGCCCTCCAGCGCCTCAGCGCCGAAAACGCCTTTGAAGTCACCGAAACCTCTCGTCTGCGGGTACGCATGATGACGGTCGAACGCCTGCGGGAAATCCGCGATGCGCGGGTCGCCCTGGAAGGTTTGCTGGCAGAAAAGGCCGTATTGCTCCTGGAAAAAGCCGACCTCGACGAAATCTCCGACCTCTGCCAACAGATGCAACAGGCCGCCGACGAAGTCGACGTTTCCCGCTACCTGTGGACCAACTTCGCCTTTCACCGTCGGATCTATGCCGTCGCCCAGGCCGAATTGACCATGGCCGCCGTGGAAAACTTCTGGCTGCACATGGGCCCGTGTTTTGCCCTGGTCGCCCCCGATAAAGCTCACTTGCAACGCTCGATGGAGGCGCATACGCGCATCGTCGAAGCCCTGGCCGCCCGCGATGGCGCCGGTGCCCGCGCGGCCGTGACCGATGACATCATGCAGGCCGCCGATTCCCTGGCGCGCCTGCTCGTCAAGAACGACCGTTCGCGGTCGTCTGTTTCAGGAGGTAAACGTGCATGAGTATCCTACAGCGGCTGCAGCCTTATCCTGGGTTACGTGTGTTGATTTCCGGCGGGGCTGCCGGCATCGGTGAAGTGTTGGCGGCGGCCTATCTGGAGGCGGGTGCCAAGGTGCATGTGTGTGATGTCAGCGAAGCGGCCCTGGCGGCGTTTCGCGACAAGTACTCGGGCACTGTCGCCACCCGTGCCGACGTGAGCGATGCCGCGCAGATCGAGGCGGTGTTCCAGGTGCAGCGCGAGCAATTCGGCGGGCTGGACGTGCTGGTCAACAACGCCGGGATTGCCGGGCCCACCGGCGGCATCGACGCCATCAGCGATGCCGAGTGGCAAGCCACGATCAATATCAACCTGACGGCGCAATACCGCTTTGCCCACCACGCGGTGCCGATGCTCAAGGAATCGTCCCACGGCCATCTGCTGCATATCGCCTCGGTCGCCGGGCGCCTCGGCTACGCCTGGCGCACGCCATATGCGGCGACCAAATGGGCCATCGTCGGCCTGATGAAATCCCTGGCCTCGGAGCTGGGCGAAAGCGACATCCGCGTCAACGCCTTGCTGCCCGGCATCGTTGAAGGCCCGCGCATGGACGGCGTGATCCGCGCCCGTGCCGAACAGGTCGGTGTGCCGGAAGCCGAGATGCGCCAGGAATACCTGAACAAGATCTCCCTCAAACGCATGGTCACCGCCGAAGACATCGCGGCCATGGCCTTGTTTCTCTGCTCGCCCGCCGCCCGCAATGTCACCGGCCAGGCGATCAGTGTCGACGGTAACGTCGAGTACCTGTAGGCCGCGTCAGCGTTTAGCCAGGGAAGAACACACAAGTTACACCCGGGATTTTTTTCATAAGAATAAAAGTCGGAGAATCGTCATGTCCAAAAATCGTCCTGTGATCATCACCTGCGCCGTCACCGGTGCCATCCATACGCCGTCGATGTCGCCGCATTTGCCGATCACCGCGCAGGAAATTGCCGACGCCGCCATCGGTGCCGCCGAAGCCGGCGCCGCCATTGTCCACCTGCATGCCCGTGATCCCATCGATGGCCGTCCCAGCCAGGACCCCGCGCTGTTCGCCGAATTCCTGCCGCACATAAAGGCCGCCAGCGATGTGGTGATCAACATCACCACCGGCGGCGCACCGACCATGGGCGTCGAAGAGCGCCTGCAACCGGTGATGCAGTTCAAGCCGGAACTGGCCTCGCTGAACATGGGCTCGATGAACTTCGGCCTGTACGAAATGCTCAACCGCTTCACCGAGTTCAAGCATGACTGGGAGCGTCCGTACCTGGAAGAAAGCGACGACCGGATCTTTCGCAATACCTTCCGCGACATTACCCACATCCTCAATTCCTGCGCCGAGAACCGCACCCGTTTTGAAATCGAGTGCTACGACATCGGCCACCTGTACACCGCCGCCCATTTCCTGGAGCGCGGCCTGCTGAAACCACCGTTGTTTATCCAGTCGGTATTCGGTTTGCGCGGTGGCATCGGCGGGCACCCGGAAGACCTGGCCCATATGCGCCGCACCGCCGACCGCCTGTTTGGCGACGACTACGTGTGGTCGATCCTCGGCGCCGGCCGTGGGCAGATTCCGCTGGCCACCATGGGCCTGTCCATGGGCAGCAACGCCCGGGTCGGCCTGGAGGATTCGCTGTGGGATGGCCCGGGCAAACTGGCCGCGTCCAACGCCGACCAGGTACGGCGCATTCGCACAGTGATCGAAGCCCTCGGCCATCAGGTCGCCACGCCGGATGAAGCGCGGGAAATCCTCGGGCTCAAGGGGCGTGACCAGGTCAATTTCTAAGTGATAAACCGGCCGCGTCACGGCGCGGCCATGCCCATCCCGCACAACAACAAAAAAGGGGATAACACCATGCGTATCGAAGTGCTTGTGGACGTGAAGACCACCCTGGGCGAAGGCCCGGTGTGGGACGTCGAACAACAACGGTTGTACTGGATCGACAGCGCCGACGGCCGGATCCTGCGCTGCACCGAGGATGGGCGCGAATTGCGCGCCTGGGATGTGGGCCAGAAAATCGGCTCCATGGCCCTGCGCCATAGCGGCGAGCAAGCCATCGTCGCCCTGCAAAACGGCGTGCACCTCCTGGACCTCAACAGCGGCGAACTGGCCCTGGTGATCGACCCGGAACCCGCACTACCCAACAACCGCCTCAATGACGGCAAGGTCGACCGCCAGGGGCGCTTTGTCTTCGGCTCCATGGACACCCTCGAAGACAGCGCCAGCGCCAAACTCTACCGCCTCGACGCGGACCTGAGCCTGCACACCCTGGACGAAGGCATCATCGTGTCCAACGGTCCGTGCTGGAGCCCGGCGGGCGATACGTTCTACTTTTGCGACACCTGGTCCGGCGAGATCTGGGCCTATGACTACGACCCAGCCAGCGGCGCGGTGAGCAATCGACGCACCTTCGCCAAGGTCGATACCAGCGGCGGTGGCGCTGCCGACGGCTGCACCGTGGATGCCGAAGGCTGCCTGTGGCAGGCGCTGGTCTATGCCGGAAAACTGGTGCGCTACACGCCCGACGGCCAGGTCGACCGGATCATCCAGATGCCGGTGAAAAAGGTCACCAGCCTGACCTTTGGCGGGCCAAACCTGGACACCCTGTTTGTCACCTCCATGGCCAAGCCACCGTTGCCGCGTTTCCCGGCCGACGGTCAGCAGCGCGGGGCGCTTTTTGCGATCACCGGGCTGGGCGTGCAAGGAATAGCCGAGCGACGGTTCGCCAGCTAGCGCGTTTTTTTCAACAAGGCACTTTCCTTTCGCAACCTTGTGTCAGTGCGCGCCCTCGCGCGCCTGGAGAAACCCATGGCAACCTTGAAAAAAGCCTCGCTGCGCAGTATTCACCGGCACTCCTGGGTGTCGCTGCTGGTGTGCTGGATGATCTGGATCCTCAACGCCTACGACCGTGAGATCGTGCTGCGCCTGGGGCCGACCATCTCCAAGCATTTCGATTTGTCGGCCGACCAGTGGGGCACCATGGCCACGGTGATCATGCTGGCCCTGGCCCTGCTGGATATTCCCGGCTCGATGTGGAGTGACCGCTACGGCGGTGGCTGGAAACGTGCGCGGTTCCAGGTGCCGCTGGTGCTGGGCTACACGGCTATTTCGTTCCTCTCCGGGTTCAAGGCCCTGAGCGGCAACCTCGCGACCTTTATCGCGCTGCGGGTCGGCGTCAACCTCGGCGCAGGCTGGGGCGAGCCGGTGGGCGTGAGCAACACCGCCGAATGGTGGCCGGTGGAGCGTCGTGGTTTTGCCCTTGGCGCGCACCACACCGGTTACCCGATCGGCGCCATGCTCAGTGGCATCGTCGCCAGCTTTGTCATCAGCACCTTCGGTGAAGACAACTGGCGCTACGTGTTCTTCTTCGCGTTCGTGGTGGCGTTGCCGCTGATGATTTTCTGGGCGCGGTATTCCACCGCCGAACGCATCACCGCGCTGTACGTCGACATCGCCGCCAAGGGCATGACCCCGCCGGACAACGCACCGGCCAGCCAAGTGAAGGGCCACGCCTGGCGCACCTTTATCGCCACGTTGCGCAACCGCAATATCGCCCTGACGGCGGGTAATACGATGCTGACCCAAGTGGTGTACATGGGCGTCAACATCGTGCTGCCGGCCTACCTGTACAACATCGCCGGGCTGTCCCTGGCCGAGTCGGCGGGGATGAGCGTGGTGTTCACCTTGACCGGGATTCTCGGGCAACTGGTGTGGCCGTCGCTGTCGGACATCATTGGCCGGCGCGTCACCCTGATCATCTGCGGGGTGTGGATGGCCGCCAGTGTCGGTGCGTTCTACTTCGCCAACACCCTGACCCTGATCATCGTCGTGCAACTGCTGTTCGGCCTGGTGGCCAACGCAGTGTGGCCGATCTACTACGCGGTGGCCTGCGACTCGGCCGAGCCGTCGGCGACCTCCACCGCCAACGGCATCATCACCACCGCGATGTTTATCGGTGGCGGCCTGGCGCCGGTGCTGATGGGCAGCCTGATTGCCATGGGCGGCGGCTGGACCACCTTGCACGGCTACACGGTGTGCTTCTTCGTGATGGCCGGCTGTGCCCTGGGCGGGGCGCTGCTGCAACTGTTTTCCCATCGCCCGCCGGCGCTGGTTGCGCAACTCGAACCCTAGAACAACACCGATGCGTCCCCCAGCCGTTGCGCTGGCGGGGCGCCAAGAGGAATTGCCCGATGAAGACTGCCAACACCGCCCGTGAACCACGGGAGTTGAACAAACTGATGTTCGTCAAGCTGATGCCCTTGCTGATCATCGCCTACGTGCTGAGCTTCCTGGACCGCACCAACATCGCCTTGGCCAAGCACCACCTGGACGTTGACCTGGGGATTTCAGCAGCGGCCTATGGCCTGGGCGCCGGGCTGTTTTTCCTGACCTATGCGCTGTCGGAAATCCCCAGCAACCTGATCATGCACAAGGTCGGCGCGCGGTTCTGGATAGCCCGGATCATGGTGACCTGGGGCCTGATTTCGGCGGCCATGGCGTTCGTCCAGGGTGAGACCTCGTTCTATATCCTGCGCCTGCTGCTGGGCATTGCCGAAGCCGGCCTGTTTCCCGGGGTGATGCTGTACCTCACCTACTGGTTCAACCGCGAGCAACGGGCGCGGGCTACCGGGTATTTCCTGCTCGGCGTGTGTTTTGCCAACATCATCGGTGGCCCGGTGGGCGCGGCGTTGATGCGCATGGACGGGCTGCTCGGCTGGCACGGCTGGCAGTGGATGTTCCTGCTCGAAGGGCTGCCGGCGGTCGCGTTTGCCTGGGTGGTGTGGTGCAAGTTGCCGGACCGTCCGAGCAAGGCGCCATGGCTCTCGGCCGCAGAGGCGCGCGGGATTGAACAGCGCATCGCGATGGAGACCGAAGAGGGCGCAGGCGAGGGCGGGCATTCCCTGAAGAACTGGCTGACACCGCAGATCCTGCTGGCGATCTTTGTGTATTTTTGCCATCAGATCACCATCTACACCGTGATCTTTTTCCTGCCGAGCATCATCAGCAAATACGGTGAATTGAGCACCATGAGCGTCGGCTTGCTGACCTCATTGCCGTGGATTGCCGCAGCGGCCGGCGCTGTGTTGCTGCCGCGCTTTGCGACCACGCCCACCCGTGCCCGGCGGCTGTTGATTACCGGTTTGCTGACCATGGCGTTGGGGCTGGGGATTGCCTCGGTGTCGGGGCCGGTGTTCAGCCTGCTGGGCTTTTGTGTGTCGGCGGTGATGTTCTTTGTGGTGCAGTCGATCATCTTTCTCTACCCGGCCTCGCGCCTCAAGGGCGTGGCGCTGGCGGGCGGGCTGGGCTTCGTCAATGCCTGCGGATTGCTCGGCGGGTTTGTCGGGCCGTCGGTGATGGGCGCGATCGAGATGAGCACCGGCAATGCCACGAATGGCTTGAAAGTGATTGCCGTGGTGCTGGTGGTGGCCGCGTTGGCCGCCTTGCGTTTGCGTCAGGGGCAGGAGCAGGAGCCCGGTCACACCAGCAACGAGGTAGGGAACCCCGAAGCCAGCACCAGGTAAGCCACGACTGCCGCCAGGCACAAACCGACAAATACCCGTAACAGTGTCCTGGCGGTGGGATGAGCGATGAATTTGATGGCCCAGAGCAAAATCCCGGCAACCAGGACGCTCAAGGCAGAAATGACCAGCACGATGGTGTTCTCGCAAGCCTTGGAAGCTGCTTTATAGTCCCAAAGGCCCGTGTTGAACAGTGTGCGCATAGACGCAGGGCCCCGGGTGTTTCTAAACTGCGACTTATCCAGGGCAGTGGGGCGGTCGCCGATGAATCGCAATGAATTACGCAAGGCCGACATCAATTTGATGGTGGTCTTTGAAACCTTGATGCTCGAACGCAACGTGACCCGGGTGGCGGAGAAGCTGTTTCTCGGGCAACCCACCATCAGTTCGGCCCTCAACCGCCTGCGTACGTTGTTCAATGACCCGCTGTTCATTCGTGTCGGCCATCGGATGGAACCTACCGCGCGGGCCGAGGAAATCATCAAGCACCTGTCGCCGGCCCTCGACTCCTTGTCGTCGGCCCTGAGCCTGACCCACGATTTCGACCCGTCCATCAGCACCATGACCTTTCGCATCGGCCTGTCCGATGACGTCGAGTTCGGCCTGCTGCCGCCGCTGCTGCGCGCCTTGCGCCAGGAAGCGCCGCAGGTGGTGTTCGTGGTGCAGCATGTGGATTACTGGCGCATCCCGGACCTGCTGGGTTCCGGGGATATCACCGTCGGCATCACCCAGACCCGCGGCCTGCCGGCCAATGCCAAGCGCAAATTATTGCGGCATATCCGCCCGTGCCTGCTGCGGGCGGACGCCTCGGACAAACCCCTGACCCTCGACGAATATTGCGCACGGCCCCATGTGCTGGTGTCCCACACCGCCAACGTGTCCGGGTTTGCCGATGAGTGGCTGGCGGAAATCGGTCGCAAGCGCCACGTGGTGCTCTCGGTGCCGCAATACAGCGCATTGCCGGCGCTGCTCGCCGGCACCGACATGATCGCCAGCCTGCCGGACTACACCGCCCAGGCCATGGCCGCCGGAGGCAATCTGTTCTGTGAACCGTTCCCGTTCGAAACCCCGACCCTGGACTTGTCGATGGTCTGGCTCAGCCACGTTGACACCGATCCGGCGGAGCGCTGGATGCGTTCGCGGCTGGAGGCGTTCATGAGCGAGCGGGACATGCTGCCGGTGGTCGCACCCAAATCTTGAGATAAAACCTTCAGGGAGATCCAGGCATGGCCCCATCCCGTTCCTTGCTGCGTGGGCGCGGCAGTCATGACAGCGGCAAGGTTGGCATGGTCGAGCTGTTTTTCGACCTGGTGTTCGTGTTTGCCGTGACCCAGTTGTCCCATTCGCTGCTCGCCCACTTGTCCATCGGCGGTGCCGTGCAGGTGGCGTTGATGATGGTCGCGGTGTGGTGGGTGTGGATCTTCACTTCGTGGGTCACCAACTGGCTGGACCCGGAAAAAATCCCGATCCGCATCGGCCTGTTCGGTTTGATGGTGGCGGGCCTGTTGCTGTCCTCGTCGATCCCCAAGGCGTTTACCGATCGCGGGCTGTTGTTCGCCGGCGCCTATGTGTTCATGCAGGTAGGACGCACGCTGTTTGCGTTGTGGGCGGTGCGCGGCGAGTCGCTGAACATGACCCGCAATTTTCAGCGGATCCTGGCGTGGATGCTGTTTTCCGGGGTGTTCTGGATCACCGGTGCGCTGCTCGAAGGCGAGCAGCGCCTGGCCTTCTGGGCCCTGGCGCTGTTGATCGAGTTGATTTCCCCGTCGGTGTATTTCTGGGTGCCCGGGCTTGGGCCCTCGACGCTTGCGGACTGGAATGTGGAAGGCAACCACATGGCCGAACGCTGCGGCCTGTTTGTGATCATCGCCTTGGGTGAGTCGTTGCTGGTGACCGGCGCGACCTTCGCCGAGCTGCCCTGGAGCGTGGACGGGCTGGCGGCATTCCTGGCGGCAGTGGTGGGCAGCATCGCCCTGTGGTGGATCTATTTCGACAGCGGCGCCGAGCGCGCCCACCATCGCATTGCCAGCTCTGCCGACCCGGGCCGTCAGGCGCGGATCGCCTACACCTACCTGCATGTATTGATCGTCGCCGGGATTATCGTCAGCGCCGTGGCCGACGAACTGGTGCTGGTGCATCCGGGGCATGCCAGCCAGGCAGGCGTGGTGGCGATCATCGCCGGCCCGTGGTTGTTCCTGCTGGGCAGTGCGCTGTTCAAGTGGGTGATGAGCGACCGGCCGTTGCCACCGTTTTCGCACCTGGGCGGCTTGCTGATGCTGCTGGTGTTGCTGCCGCTGGGATTGCAGCAGGTGTTTTCGGCGTTGGTACTGGGGGCGTTGACGTCGGCGGTGTTGGTGATCGTGGCGATCTGGGAAAATCGCTCGCTGCACAGCCTGACCGAAGTTTCACACTGAAAGCGGTCTGATTCCGCCCGGCCCCGTGCTATATGTATGACTCTTTTCCTACAACAAGCTCGGAGCCTTCATGCCGCATCTGCATCTGGAATACACCGCCAACCTCACAGGGCTGGCCGTTGAGAAAACCTTGTTGCGGCTCAACAACGTGCTGATGGCGTCCGGGCAGTTCGGTTCCGAGTTCGACATCAAAAGCCGCGCGCTGAAGGTGGAGACATTCCAGGTTGGGACGTCCATCAGCCCGCGCGCTTTTATCGCGGTCAAGCTGTCGCTGCTCAGCGGGCGTTCACCGCAGGTCAAGAAGCAATTGTCGGAAAGCCTGTTGGCGGCGCTGCAGGACCTGGGCGATTGGCCTGCAGACCTGCAGGTGCAGCTCAGTGTCTTGCTGGTCGATATGGATCGCGAGTCCTACAGCAAAGTCACCATCGGCTGACGGGCAATACTCTGAGGCGAGGGAGCTTGCTCCCGCTGGACCGGGCTGGCGCTCCAGTGCGAAGCGCTCCCAAAATTCTTGGGGCCGCTACGCAGCCCAGCGGGAGCAAGCTCCCTCGCCACAGGGGGTCATAATAACCCCTGATCCGCACACACCTTCACCACCTGCTCCCTGAACCACGTGTTGGCGCTGTCCTGCGCGCTGTGTTCATTCCACTGCATATCCAGGGTAAACCCCGGCAAACCGTTCGGCGCTTCGCAATGGCCGAACACGGTCGTGTCTGCCAGCAGCTTCAGCACTCGACGGGGCAAGGTGACGATAAAGTCAGTGCCGGTGATCATCTTCAGCGCCGCGCTGTAGCTGTTGGCGCGGGCGATCACCTGGCGTTTGTGGGACTGGCGCGCCAGCCAGCCGTCGATCATGTTGGTGTCGGAACTCCAGGGCGTCGGAAACACATGGCGCCGGGCGACGAAGGATTGCAGGCTGAACGCCGGTTCCCGGGGCGCCGAGTGTTTGTCGAACACGCACACCAGGTCGTCCTCCAGCAGCATCTGGGTCTTGATGTCCTTGTGCTCGCGATGAAAGTGCGGCCCGAAGCAAATCACCAGGTCCAGACGCCCGTCGCGCAAGGCGTCGGCCGGGACCTCGGTTTCGAGCTTCTGCACGTTGACGATCACCGGCAGGTCGGCGCGGTCGAAGTTTTTCAGCAGGCGCGGCAGGATCAACTGTTCGAAGTATTCGGGGGCGCAGACGTTGAAGGTCACAGCCTTCTGGGTGGGGTCGAACGTTTGGCTGCCGGCATGGCACAGGTTGATGCTTTCGAGGATTTTCTGCACATGCCCGTACATGGTGGCGGCTTTGTACGTAGGACGCATGCCCGCCCGGGTGTTGATAAACAACTCGTCTTCGAAGCTGGTGCGCAGCTTCTTCAGGCTGTAGCTCACGGTGGACTGGCTGACGAACAGGGTTTCGGAAACCTCGGTGACGCTGCTTTGGTCGTAAACAGCGACAAACACCATCAGGTCCTGCATATCGAGCTTTCTAAGCAAGTTGCTGTTTAGCATCCGTTCCGTCCGCAAGCGCTTTGTACCGAACTCGGTACAAGACAATACAAAATGTTAACGGAACGCTCGTACCAATAGAAAGCTCTGTCGGACCTTTCTCTGTTTGAGGTGGGACAAATAATGTTTACAACACGACCTCAGCGAATATGCCGCGCGTAATGCCGGGGATCGAAGCGCAGTACGATCAGCAGCATCACCACCACCACGGCCGTCAGTGACCACCAGGCCCACTCGAAGCTGCCCAGTTGGTCGCGGATCATCCCGGCAATCAGCGGCGACAAACCGGCGATCAGGTAGCCGATGCCCTGCACAAAGGCCGTCAGGCCACCGGCGCGGCGCGGGTTGTCGAGGTGGTCGAGGGACAGGATCAGGCTCATCGGAAACAAGCCGCCAATCCCCAGGCCGAGCAAACACGGCCACAGCAGGCTCAGGTATTGCGGGCTCAGGATCAGCCCGCAGAAGCCGGCGATGATCAGCACCAGCAGCACCGCGACCACACCCCGCTTGTCCCTCCGGCGGTTGGCGATGGCCGGGGTAATCAGGCCGGAGACCACTTCCATGGCCGTCAAAAAGCCCAGCAACAGGCCGGCGTTCTGTTCACTCCAGCCTTGTTCCACGTAGTACGGCGCCAGCCAGGCCAGCACGCAGGTGTAGGACGCGGTACCGAGGCCGAAGAAAATCGCCAGCAACCAGGCCCTGCGATTGCCGAAGAATGACGCCTGCGGGCCTGCGCCGGCTTGCGGCAGCGGCGGCAGCACCGAGCGTTGGGCGTACCAGAACACCAGCGCCAATACCGCGAGAACCGCCCAGATGGCCAGGCCGATGCGCCAGCTGCCGGTTTGCACCTGGATAAACGGCGAGAACGAAGCGGCGAGGGCCGCGCCGCCCATGATCGCGGTGACGTACAGGCCCATGAACAGGGAAACGTTGTCGCTGAAGCGCGACTTGATCAAGGCGGGCATCAACGCCTGGATCATCGCGATGCCTACGCCGGCGGCAATGGCGCTGAGGATCAGCTCAACCGCCGAATCCAGGAACAACCGGGAGACGGTGGCCAGGCCGATCACCACCAGCGACAGCACAATGCTGCGATGCTCGCCGAAGCGTTTGGCCACGGCCATGCCAAAAAACATCGCCAGGCCCATGGCCATGACCGGCAGCATGGTCAGCAGGGAGGCCGTGCTGAAACTCAGGGCCACATCGGCGCGAATCGACGACAACAACGGGCCGACGGCGGCCATCGACGGGCGCAGGTTGAGGGCGACCAGCACAACGCTGATCATCAGCCAAACGGCGGTGGCGGGTTTTGCGCGGACGTTTTCCATGGGCAGGCCTTGAACTGACAAGGGCAGTATTAGGCCGGGCGTGGGGGAGGGCGGCAAATGAGAAAGTCGTTGGCGCTATTGAAAAAATGCATCTGCTGACACGGCACAAATCAACAGGTAGGAGCTGGCTTGCCTGCGATAGCGGTGGGTCAGGCAACACATCTGTGTCTGATAGACCGCAATCGCAGGCAAGCCAGCTTCCACAGGGAACAGTGGTGCTCTTGAGTGTTTCTACACCGCCCGGATCACATGCTTGATCTCCTGAAACGCCTGCAACCCCCACGGCCCCAGTTCCCGGCCAATGCTGCTCTGCTTGTAACCACCCCACGCCGTTTGCGGGAAGATCACCTGCGGCGCATTGATCCACACCAAACCCACCTGCAAAGCATTGGCCACTCGCTCAGCCGCTTCCAGGTTGCCACTCAGCACGCTGGCCACCAAACCAAACTCACTGTCATTAGCCAGCGCCACCGCCTCGGCCTCATTGGCAAAACTGCGCACGCACAGCACCGGGCCGAAGATCTCCTCGTTCCACAACGCGCTGTCCAACGGCACTTCAGTGAAGACCGTCGGGCGAATGAAATACCCATGAGGCAAATCCGCCGGGCGCCCGCCGCCACACAGCAGCTTCGCGCCGGCTTGCACGCCACGTTCGATATGCCCCAGCACCCGCTGGTACTGCGCACGGTTGACCAATGCGCCCATTTCCACGTCTTCGGCAAACGGGTCCGCCACGCGAATGCTCTCGGCCCTGGCCTGCAAGCGGGTGAGAAACTCGTCCGCCAGTTCGTCGGCCACCAACACCCGGCTGGTGGCGGAACACATCTGCCCGGCGTTGAAGAAACCACCGCCGCAGGCCAGTTCCACGGCCAGGTCGAGGTCGGCGTCCGCCAGCACCAGCAACGCGGATTTGCCGCCCAGTTCCAGGCTCACACCCTTGACCGTTTCGGCGGCGCGCTGCATCACCTGCACGCCCACGGCATTGCTGCCGGTGAAGGAGATTTTCGCGATCCGTGGGTCAGCCGCCATCGGCGCGCCCACCGCCAGGCCAGTGCCGCAGACCAGGTTGAACACACCGACAGGCAAGCCCACCGAAGCGATGATCCGGGCCAGTTCCAGCTCTGCCAGCGGCGTCACTTCCGAAGGCTTGAGCACCACGCAGCAACCGGCCGCCAGCGCGGGGGCGAGTTTCCAGGCGGTGGTCACCATCGGGAAATTCCACGGCACGATCAGGCCCACCACGCCGCAGGGTTCACGGCGTACACGGGCGCTGAAATCCTCAGTGGGCAGTACCACCGGACGGTCCTGGGTGGCGTCCATTTCGTCGGCCAGGTTCGCGTAATAGGCAAAGGTGGCGATCACGTCATCCACATCGATGCCGGCTTCAAACAGCGGCTTGCCGTTGTTGCTCGATTGCAGTTGCATCAGGTGTTCACGCTCTGCGCTCACACCCTCGGCGATCTTGCGCAACAGCGCGGCGCGGTCGCGGCCGGTGCTTTTCGACCAGTCCGGGAAGGCCGCGCTGGCGGCGCCGATGGCCTCAGTCACCGCGCCTGCATCACCCACGCTCACTTGGGCCAGGGTGGCCTCGGTGGCCGGGTTGATCACGTCCAGCACGTCATGGCCGGCACGCCACGCGCCATTGATAAACAGCCCATTCAATACCGCGCTCATACCGCCACCTCCTTCATCCAAAGCCCCTGGTCGATTTCAATCAGCGTCGGGCCCTGGCGATCAGTCGCGGCACGCAAGGCGCTGCGTAATTCCTCAACACCCTGGACGCGCTGGGCAGCAGCGCCGAGGGCCTTGGCCACGCCGATAAAGTCCGGGGTGTAGATGTCCACGCCCACCGGTTCGATGGCGCGGTTGACCATGTATTTCTTGATCTCCTCATAGCCCTGGTTATTCCACAGCAGCACGATCACCGGCGTGCGCGCTTCCACGGCGCTGGCCAGTTCCGGCAGGGTGAATTGCAGGCCGCCGTCGCCGATCAGGCACACCACCGGCGCACCGTTGCCGCGCCCCAGCCACGCACCGATGGCCGCCGGCAAGGCGTAGCCGAGGGTGCCGTAGCCGGTGGAGGAGTTGAACCAGCGGCGCGGTTGGTCGAGGTTCAGGGTCAGGTTGCCGGTGTACACCGGTTGGGTGGAGTCGCCCACCAGTACGGCGTCGGGCAGTTCGTCCAGGACGGTGTTGAGGAACAGGGTTTGCGCGCGGGTGGCGGCGTCCCAGGTGGGTTCCAGTTCGCTCCACAGGCGGGCGACGCGGTGGGCGCCCCAGTTGCTGTCGCGGGCGGCCAGGGGTTTGTTGCCCAGCTCGGCAAGCAGTGCCTGCGCAGCGATTTGCGCGTCGGCTACCAGCGCGACTTGCGGCGGGTAATTGCGCACGGTCTGGTCGGAATCGATGTCGATGCGCAGCAGGGCGCCGGGAATGTCGAAGCCGCCGGCGAAGGTCACGTCGTAGTCGGTTTCCGCCAGCTCGGTGCCGATCGCCAGCACCACATCTGCCTCGGCCACCAGCGCGCGGGTGGCGACCAGGGTTTGGGTCGAGCCGATCAGCAGCGGGTGGTTGGCGGCCAGCATGCCCTTGGCGTTGATGGTCAGCGCCACCGGCGCGCCGAGGGCTTCGGCCAGCTGCGTCAACTCGGCGGCCGCGTCGATGGCACCGCCACCGGCGAGGATCAGCGGACGTTTCGCCGCTGCGAGCAACTGGCTCATCTGCTTGACCGCCGACGGCGCAGCGCCAGCGCGGGAAACGCTGACCGGTTCGCTGCCGAGCAACGCGTCGGCGTTTTCCACCAGCACGTCCAGCGGGATTTCGATATGCACCGGGCGCGGTCGTCCGGCCTGGAACAGCGCAAATGCCCGGGCCAGTACACCGGGCAACTCGGCCGCCGACATCAAGGTATGGGAGAACGCCGCCACGCCCGCGATCATCGCGTTCTGGTTCGGCAGCTCGTGCAGCTTGCCGCGCCCGCCGCCCAGCTGGCTGCGGGACTGCACGCTGGAGATCACCAGCATCGGGATCGAGTCGGCGTAGGCCTGGCCCATGGCGGTGGTGATGTTGGTCATGCCGGGGCCGGTGATGATGAAGCACACGCCGGGCTTGCCGCTGGTGCGCGCATAGCCGTCGGCCATGAAGCCGGCGCCCTGTTCGTGGCGCGGGGTGACGTGGCGGATGCTCGAGCGCGCCAGGCCCCGGTAGAGTTCCACGGTGTGCACGCCGGGGATGCCAAACACCTGGTCCACGCCGTAGCCTTCCAGCAGGTTGACCAATACTTCGCCGCAGGTCGCCATTGTCGTCGCTCTTATTGTTGATAAAGGCCCGTATTGGAACGGCTGGCCCGTAGCGGCAACAATCGATAAAAAGTCATACTAGCCATGTCCTCACGTCATGGCTGCGCCCTTATGAAACGTCTTCCGCCGCTGCCGGCCCTGCACACCTTTTGGGTCACGGCCCAGTGCTGCAACTTCACCCGAGCCGCCGAGCAATTGCACATCACCCAGGGCGCGGTGAGTCGGCAGATCGCCGGGCTGGAAAGTCATCTGGGCTATGCGCTGTTCCAGCGCCAGGCTCGTGGCTTGAGCCTCACCGAAGAGGGCCGCGAATGGTCACTGCGGGCGCAGCAGGTGTTCGGCCTGATCGGCGAGGCGGTGGAGCAGATCGGCACCCGCCGCGAGACCTTGCAGCTCAAGGCCTCCACCTGCGTGATGCGCTGGCTGTTGCCGCGCCTGATGCAGTGGCAGCAGGAACGCCCGGATGTGCCGGTGGAGTTGACCACCACCGTGGCCTATACCGTCGACTTTCGCCGCGAGCAGTTCGATGCCGCGGTGATCTACGCGCCGATTGCCGAGCAGTCGGCCCAGGCCCGGCATCTGTTCGATGAGCGCCTGACACCGGTGTGCGCGCCGGCCTTGCTCGGTGACTTGCACACGCCCGCCGATTTGCAGCAACAGGTGTTGTTGCACCCTACGCGGGATGAGCGCGATTGGGCGTTGTGGTTGAAAGCGGCGAATACACGCTTGAGCAATCTGGCCCAGGGGCATCATTTTGAAACCCTGGACCTGGCGATGACGGTGGCGTCCCAAGGCTCGGGCGTGGCGATTGGCGACAGCGCGCTGATTGGCGAGGACCTGAAGGCGGGGCGGTTGGCCACGCCGTTTGAACTACGGGTGCCGACGGGGATGGGGTATTACCTGGTGTACCCGCCGGGCACTGAGCCCTCGGCGGGGTTGGAGCAGCTTATGGATTGGCTGGTGAGCCAGGCACAGTCGCCGTCACAATGAAGATCAAAATGTGGGAGGGGGCTTGCTCGCGAAGGCGCCGGGTCAGCCAATACATCTGTTGACTGACACACCGCATTCGCGAGCAAGCCCGCTCCCACATTTTTAGTGCGCGTCAGCCTTAGTAGCCGACGGTAAACCGCTGGCGTGAATGCTTCGGTGTTTCCACTTCATCAATCAGCGCAATCGCAAAGTCGGCAAAGCTGATCCAGCTGCGGCCTTCACTGCTCACCAGCAATTCATCCTGGCCCAGGCGGAATGTGCCGGTGCGTGCGGTCTCGACGAACTCCGCCGAAGGCGACAGGAAGGTCCAGTCCAGGTCTTTTTCCTGGCGCAGGGTATCGAGGAAAACACTGCCGGCGCTGGCTTCGGCTTTGTATTCCTCGGGGAAGCCCGGGCTGTCGATCACTCGGCTGCCGCCCGGCAACAACAGCGAACCGGCACCGCCGACCACCAGCAGGCGCTTCACGCCGGCTTTTTTCACCGGGTCGATCACTGCTTCCGCAGGCAGGGTGGCGAAGTGCGCCGCACTGATCACCACGTCGTTGCCGCGGATGGCCTGTTCCAGCGCCTGGGCATCCAGCGCATCGACTTGCTTGGCGGTGACGCCAGGGCGCGCCCCGATCTTGTCGGTATTACGTGCGATGGCCGTGACGGTGTGCCCGCGACGCAGCGCTTCTTCCAGCAGTTGGCTACCGGCACGACCGGTGGCACCAATGATTGCGATCTTGCTCATGACGTTCTCCAGTACGGTTAAGGGTTGAATCAACTCACCACTGCATTTCGCCCTTGGCGACTTTGGCGCCCAGTTCCAGGGTGCTCTCGTCACCCAGGTTCGGGTAACGCTTTTGCATCGCCGCAATCAGGGCGGCGGAGTCCTTGGCCTTGGCGGTTTCTTCGTCAAAGGCCTTGATGTAGTCGGCGGTGAACGCCACGGATTTGAGCGACGGCGTGCCCAGGTAGTGACCCGGAATCACGGTGCGCGGTTTCAAGTCCTGGATACGTTGCAGGGTGGCCAGCCAATCGGTGTGGGACTTCGCGGTCTGCGTATCGGCCATCCACACATGAATGTTTTCCGCGACGACTACACCACCGACCACCGCCTTGATCGACGGGATCCACACAAAGGTGCGGTCCGGTTGTGCGCCGTCGAGGCCGATCACCTCCAACTGCTTGCCTTCGAGGGTCAGGCTGTGGCCCTCAAGCACCTGGGGAATGACGGCTTTGCCAGGCTTGTCCGCGCCCAGTTTCGGGCCCCAGAACGCCAGTTTGTGTTCAACGGTGGCCTTGATATGGTCCACCACCGGCTGCGGTGCCAGGACTTTGGCCTGGGGGAAGGCGGCGGTCAGGGTATCGAGGCCGAAGTAGTAGTCCGGGTCGCCGTGGCTGATGTAGATGGTAGTCAGGCGCTTGCCGCTGGCGCGGATTTTTTGCACCAGTTGCTCGGCCTGGGTCTTGCCGAATTGGGCGTCCACCAGGATCGCATCTTTGTCGCCGCTGACCAGTACCGAGGTGACCGGCATCATCGCGGTTTCGCCCGGGTTGTAGGCGTCCAGGGTCAGGTCGGCCGCCATGGCGTGCGCGGCGAAGGCCAGGGAGGCGGCGGCCAGGGCCACGCGCTTGAGCGGGGAGAATCCAAACATGTGCAGCTCCAGTCATCGGTAAGGTGTGGACAGAGCTTAGTTGCACCAAACGCTACAAAAAATGCGATGCTTGGACATAGTTTGTTTCTAAAAGCGGGCAAATCATGGATCGTCTTCAAGCAATGCGGGTGTTTGTCGCGGTGGTGGACTTGGGCAGCCAGTCGGCGGCAGCCGACCATCTGGACCTGTCGCGCCCGGTGGTGTCGCGCTACCTGGCGGAGCTGGAAGACTGGGTCGGCGCGCGCCTGATGCACCGCACCACCCGCAAGCTCAGCCTGACCGCCGCCGGCAGCGAAACCCTGCCCCGTTGCCGACAGATGCTGGAGTTGTGCAGCGACATGCAGGCCGCCGTCAGCGAACCCGACGAAGCGCCTCGAGGCCTGCTGCGCCTGAGTGTCAGCACCTCGTTCGGCCAGGCACAGCTGGCCGATGCCATGGCCGAATACGTCAAGCGCTATCCGCTGGTCAACATCGATATGCAGATGCTTGATCGCACGGTGAACCTGGTGGATGAGCGCATCGACCTGGCGATCCGCACCAGCTTCGAGCTGGACCCCAACCTGATCGCCCGCCGCCTCACGCTGTGCCGTTCGGTGATCTGCGCATCGCCCGCTTACCTGCTGGAGCATCCGCAGCCGCGGCAGGTACAGGACCTGGCCCGGCACAATTGCCTGACCCACTCCTACTTCGGCAAAAGCCTGTGGCACTTCATGGAGAACGGCGAGCCGGTGTCGGTGCCGGTGCAGGGCAATATCAGCGCCAACGAGGCCAGTACCTTATTGCGGGTGACGCTGGCGGGAGCAGGGGTGTCGCGGCTGCCGAGTTATCAGGCGGGCGACTACATCCGCAGTGGCGAGTTGATCCGCTTGTTGCCCGAGGCCGAGCCGCAGCAGATGAACATCTACGCGGTGTACGCCTCGCGCAAGCATATGCCGGCGGCGCTGCGCAGCCTGCTGGATTTCCTGGTATTGAGGTTTCCGGAAGAGCCGGTGTGGGACGTCGGTCTCTAAGCCGACATAAACAGGTTGAATGTCGCCCGATAATGGCGACTTGCCCCAGCTGACCTATGCTTATCAAAGCACCTTCTTGATCGGATCAGAGGTCAGCATCATGTCGATCAAAACAAGAAAGTACCTGATGATTTTCACCCTGTGCGCCGCCGCCACCGCGCTCTATGGCACTGCCGCCTACCGCGTCGAACAGACCCGCATGCAGCCGGGGTTCGCCTCCAGCTGCAATCACGGTCAATGCGTTGGCCACATGGCTGCCTTCAGTTCGCTTCGCTAGCGTCCTGGTCGGCTTTCAACTGCTCCCGAAACGCCTTCGGGGAGAACCCGACGCGTCGGCGAAACAGCCGTGAGAAGTTGGTCGGGTCGGAAAAGCCCAACACCTCCGACATTTCATTGATGGTCATGCTGGTGTAGGTCAGCAGGCGCTTGGCTTCCAGCAACTGGCGGTCGTGCATGATCTGCAACGCGGGCTGCCCGCCCAACTCCCGACACGTACCGTTCAGGTGTGAGACCGAGATCCCGAGCTTGTGGGCCAGGTCTTCGATTTTCGGGTGCTCGCGATAATGTTGCTCTACCAGCTGGGTGAACCGGCGGAAGTATTCGCGGCCCCGCGGTGCCCGTGGATGGCGGCGCTGGATGGCCTGGCGGCTGATCCACACCAGCAGCACGCTGACCAGGGCGTGCATCATCATGTCTCGCGCCGGTTGGTCGCTGGCGTACTCCTCCTGCAGGCGCGCAAACAGGCTGTTGAGGTAGTCACTGTCGTTACCGGCAGGGTAGCTGCCCAAGGCGTTCAGGCCATCCAGCGCAGCCCCCAGCTGCCCCTGCAAATGCGCCATCAGCGGCGCGGCCAGCGTGACCACAAACCCCTCGACGTCTTCGGAAAAGCGAAAGCCATGCACGCATAACGGCGGCAGCACCTGCAGCGTCGATTCATTCAGGGTGCTGCGCTGCCCCTCGATCTCCAGTTGTGCCTGGCCTTTGTGCACGTAAAGCAACTGGCACAGGTCCGCATGCCGGTGGGGCTGGATTTCCCACTGGTACTCACGGCTGCGCCGGGAGATGGTTTCACAGTGCAACAAATCCGGGGTCGGCCATTGCTGGCTCTCACCGTAGAGTTTGAACACTGGAATCGCGGCACTGGCAGTTTTGGTCATGGCTTCATCCGATACTTCGGGAGAGTTGTGCGGTAATCGCCCCAATTGGCGAAAAGCGCAGCTTTGGGCTCAGTTTTCACCTTCTTATGCCGGGCACTCAAGTGAAAAATGCCAGCAACACCTTCAATGACAACTCTTTCACCGGATACGTTCGGATGAAGCTTGCGGGCCATAAAAATAATGAAAACGCTGAAAACCCAAGTCGCCATCATCGGCGCCGGTCCCTCGGGGCTGCTGCTCGGGCAACTGTTGCACAACGCCGGGATCGAAACCCTGATTCTTGAGCGCCAGACGCCGGATTACGTGCAAGGGCGCATCCGTGCCGGGGTGCTGGAACAAGGCATGGTCGACCTGCTGCGCCAGGCCGGCGTGAGTGCGCGGATGGATGCCGAAGGCCTGGTGCATGAGGGCTTTGAGCTGGCGCTGAATGGGCAACTGACCCATATCGACCTCAAGACGCTGACCGGCGGCAAGACGGTGATGATCTACGGGCAAACCGAAGTCACCCGCGACCTGATGGCCGCGCGCCAGGCCAGCGGCGCGACAACGTTGTATGAAGCCGGCAACGTGCAGCCCCATGATCTGAAAAGCCCGGAGCCGTGGCTGAGCTTCGAACATAAAGGCGAGCATTACCGGCTGGACTGCGACTACATCGCTGGCTGCGATGGTTTTCACGGTGTGGCGCGCCAGTCGATTCCCACCGAGGCATTGAAAGTCTTTGAACGGGTCTATCCGTTTGGCTGGCTGGGCATCCTCGCCGACACCCCGCCGATCCACGATGAACTGGTGTACGCCAAGCACGAACGCGGTTTTGCGCTGTGCAGCATGCGTTCACCGACCCGCAGCCGTTATTACCTGCAGGTGCCGGCCGATGAGTCGGTGGACGACTGGTCCGATGAGCGCTTCTGGGATGAACTGAAAGCCCGTTTGCCCAGCTCACTCACCGAGCAACTGGTGACCGGCCCGTCCATCGAAAAGAGCATCGCGCCACTGCGCAGTTTTGTGGTGGAGCCGATGCAGTACGGCCGCCTGTTCCTGCTCGGCGACGCCGCCCACATTGTGCCGCCCACCGGCGCCAAGGGCCTGAACTTGGCGGCCAGCGATGTCAGCACCTTGTTCAATATCCTGCTCAAGGTGTATCGCGAGGGCCGAGTGGAATTGCTGGAGAAGTACTCGCAGATTTGCCTGCGGCGGATCTGGAAGGCCGAACGGTTTTCCTGGTGGATGACCTCGATGTTGCACCAATTCCCTGAGGCGGACGGCTTCAGCCAGCGCATCGCCCAGAGCGAACTGGAATACTTCGTCGACTCCGAAGCCGGTCGTAAAACCATTGCAGAAAATTACGTCGGACTTCCTTACGAGGCTATCGAATAGTCAGCTATCTAGTACACTGACGAGCATTCCCGTGGGCCTCCTTTTCCCGCGGGCCCTTGCTCGCAGGTTCTGCCGTGACCAACCTCAATCAGCCCGCCACACCCGCCGTGCGCAGTGTCCTTGTCGCCTTGATGATGGCGATCTTTCTCGGGGCTTTGGACCAGACCATCGTCGCCGTCTCCATGCCGGCGATTTCCGCCCAGTTCCATGACGTCAACCTGCTGGCCTGGGTGATCTCCGGCTACATGGTGGCAATGACCGTGGCCGTGCCGATCTACGGCAAGCTCGGCGACCTGTACGGGCGCCGGCCGATGATGCTGATCGGCATGGGCCTGTTCACCCTTGCTTCGCTGTTCTGCGGCATGGCCCAGAGCATGGAGCAACTGGTGCTGGCGCGGATCCTCCAGGGCATCGGTGCTGGCGGGATGATTTCGGTCAGCCAGGCGATTATCGGCGACATTATTCCGCCCCGTGAGCGCGGGCGCTACCAGGGTTACTTCAGCAGCATGTACGCGGTGGCGAGCGTGGCCGGCCCGGTGTTGGGCGGCTACATGACCGAGTACCTGTCGTGGCGCTGGGTGTTCCTGATCAACCTGCCGCTGGGCGCGGGCGCCTGGTGGGTGGCCCATCGCACGCTGGTGGGGCTGCCGGTGCCGCAACGCAAGCCGGTGATCGACTACCTCGGCACTGTGCTGATGATCGTCGGTTTGACGGCGCTGTTGCTGGGTATCACCGAAATCGGCCAGGGCCATCATTGGCGCGACGATGAAGTGCTGGGGCTGTTGGTCTGTGCCGTGGTGGCGTTGACGGTGTTTGTGTGGCACGAGCGTCGGGCGCGGGAGCCCTTGTTGCCGATGCACCTGTTTGCCAACCGCAGCGCGGTGTTGTGCTGGTGCACGATTTTCTTTACCAGTTTCCAGGCGATTTCCCTGACAGTGCTGATGCCGCTGCGCTACCAGACCGTCACCGGTTCCGGTGCCGACAGTGCCGCCTTGCATTTGCTGCCGCTGGCGATGGGTTTGCCGATGGGGGCGTATTTTGCCGGGCGCATGACCTCGGTGACCGGGCGTTATAAACCGATGATCCTGATTGGCGCCTTCCTGAGCCCGATCGCGATTTTCGGCATGGCGTTGAGTGCGCCTCAGGCGGTGGCGGTCACCAGTCTGTTTATGTTGCTGTGCGGGATTGCCGCCGGGATGCAGTTTCCGACTTCCCTGGTGGGTACGCAGAACTCGGTGGAGCAGCGGGATATCGGGGTGGCGACCAGCACCACCAACCTGTTCCGTTCCCTGGGCGGTGCGGTTGGGGTGGCATGCATGTCGGCGCTGTTGCTGGCGTTGTTGCAGGACTCCAGTTTTGCGCACCTGGCCAGTGGGGCGCTGGTCGCGGAAGGGAGTTCGGGGAATGTGCTGCTGGATGGCTTGAATGCTGCGCCTGGGCCGGCGCAGGATGTCTTGCGGGGGGAGTTGTTGATTACCTTCAGGCATTTGCTGATGGTCAGTGCCGGGGTGTCGTTGTTGGGGTTGGCGGCGGCGATTGCCATGCCTGATCGCGTGTTGCGGGGTCGGGAAGACAAGGCCAAATAGTTGGAACAATGAAGATTAAATGTGGGAGCGGGCTTGATCGCGAATGCGGTCTGTCAGTTGATAAATAGGTTGGCTGATACACCGCATTCGCGAGCAAGCCCGCTCCCACATTCGATTGCGTTCCAGCATTTAAATAGCTGACCTTCACGGGCTGTAATACCCCACAGCCACCATGAAATGTCCGGTTTTGCGCAAATACGCATGCTTGTTCTCAACCTTTCCGGTCACCGGATTTTTCCAGCGGTACTTGTATTCCCCCTGATCCTGCTCGGCCATGACCGCCAGGATCGGCTCACCCACCGGCTTCCCGTCGGGATCCTTGATCTTGCTGAAATCCGTATTCACCAACCGCGGAGTCGTGCCATGGGCCACGTAGCGCTGGGTGTCGAGGTCAACCACAAACACATACAAATCGTCCTGTAGAAAACCACCCTGCATGGCGTTGATCGCCTTGAGCGTTCCAACCGGGTCTTTCTCCAGCGCCTTGACGGCTTTGTTTCGCAGCGCTCTGGCATGTTCCGGCGTCGCCCGCGGCAGGTAGTAGCCAACGGCCAAAATCCGCTGCCCGACGCGCTGGTAATACACATGCTTGCGCTCCACCTTGCCGTCATTCCAGTTCTGCCACCGGTAATCGGCCTGCTGGATGCCACTGCCTTCCGGCACCGCCAACGCCTCCTTGAACGATTTGTTCAGATCCGGCCCCAGTACCTCGGAAACATTGCGCCCGATCAACGCGGAAGAGGGCCCGCCACTCGCCAGCAGCACGCCCTTGGTGTTGACCACGAACACATAACGGTCCTGGTCGACGAATTCACCCTGGCGGCTGAACGCCGCAAAAGCCTTGTCACCATTCGTCTGGTAATACGCCAAGGCCTTTTCCAGCAAGGCCTTGGCGGCTTGGGCATCCGCCTCCTCAGCGGTGGCGGCGTGCACCTGGCCAACACATAACAGCAGCAGCCAGGTGGCTCGGAGCATTGCCTTCATTACCCGTCCCTCGATCTTGTTGGTGTGCCAAGAGCGTAGACGGTTTGCCGGCAAATCAGAACGGTTTGGTCGGCAGGTATTTGCCATCCAGGGTGATCACCGCGCGGGAGCCGCCGTCCGGGTCTTCGACCTTCTTGATGTCCAGCTTGAAGTTGATCGCGCTGATGATGCCGTCGCCAAATTGTTCGTGCACCAGGGCCTTGAGGGTCGAACCGTAGACCTGCAGCATTTCATAGAAACGGTACATGGTCGGGTCCGTCGGCACGCCGCCCGGAAAGCTGCCGCGCAGGGGCACGGTTTGCAGCAGGCGGCTGGCGTCCTGGTCGAGGCCAAGCTTGTCGCAGACCACATCAGCAGCGTCCTTGGGCAGCGGATGCTGGCCGAGCAGGGCGGCGGTAACGAACGCCAGGCTCAGGCCGGTGCCGTCGGTGAGGTCCTGCCATGACAGGTTCTTGCGCGCCTTGATGTCGATGACGGTGTCGGCCAGGGCCAGGCGTGGGGATTGGGCGAATTGGGATTGCAGCATGGTGATGTCCTCTTGGGTTTGAATAAGGTTCAGGCGGCGTGGGCACGGGTGGCCGGGTGGTCGAGCAGCGACATGAAGCGCCCGTTGCGGCCATCCAGGGCGTCGATGGCGCCGCTTTCGATGTCGTAGACCCAGCCGTGCAGGCTCAGCCGGCCTTGTTCCAGGGCCAGGGCCACGGAAGGGTGGGTCTTGAGGTTGGCCAGTTGGGCGACCACGTTTTCCCGTACCAGCGAGTTCAGCCGGTCGGCATCCGATGCGTGAGTGCGGGCGGCATTGATCACCTTGGCCGACTCGGCGTGGCGCAGCCAGTTGGCCACGGCGGGTAAGTGGTCGAGGCATTTGCAGGTGGAGATCGCGGTCATGGCACCGCAGTCGGAGTGGCCGCAGATCACGATGTCGCTGACGCCGAGAACGGCCACTGCGTATTCGACGGTGGCCGACACGCCGCCAGGCTCCGGCCCGTAGGACGGGACGATGTTGCCGGCGTTACGGATCACAAACAGGTCACCGGGTTCCTGCTGGGTCAGCAGTTCCGGGACTACGCGGCTGTCGGAACAAGACACGAACAACGTGCCGGGGTTTTGCGTGGTAGCCAGGTGTTTGAACAGGTCGCTGCGTTGGGTGAAGGCTTCACCCTGGAACTTGCGAAAGCCGTCGATGAGATCTTGCATGGTGGTTCTCCTTGCGTCGCTGATGGGGCAAGGATGGAAGTTTTCAGCTATAGCGTCCAAGACCGGATTATTATGGTTTCTATAAGTCATGCCTATAGTTGGAGCGCCTTCCATGTTGCTGCGTCATATCCGCTACCTGCTGGCCGTTGCCGAGCACCGTAATTTCACCCGGGCGGCGGAGGCGCTGCATGTGTCGCAGCCGACCTTGTCGCAGCAGATCCGGCAACTGGAAGACACTCTCGGTGCGCTACTGCTGGACCGTTCCGGCAGAAGCGTCAGCCTGACCGATGCAGGCGAGGCCTATGTGCGGTTTGCGCGCCTGGCCTTGCAGGATCTGCAGGCCGGCACCCGCGCCATGCATGACGTGCAGGACCTGAGCCGTGGCAGCTTGCGCCTGGCGATGACGCCGACATTTACCGCCTACCTGATCGGGCCGCTGCTGGCGCGATTTAACGGGCTGTATCCGGGGATTACAGTGAGTGTCGAGGAGCTGACCCAGGACCGCATGGAGGCGGCACTGACGGAGGATTTGCTGGATATCGGCATCGGTTTTACCGGCGAGCATTTGCCGGATATCGAGTGTGAAGGGGTGTTTGTCGAGGCGTTGAGCGTAGTGGTGAGCGCCGGTCATCCCGGCATTGATCGACAGTCGTGGCTCCAGCAGCCGTTGGTGCTGCTGAATGCCGGCTTCGCCACGCGTCGCTATATCGATGAGTATTTTCGCAGCCAGGCGGTGAAACCGCTGATTACCATGGAGGCCAATTCCATCAGCGCGATTATCGAAATCGTACGAAATACGCAGTTGGCGACCATCCTGCCCAGCGCGATTGCCCAGGTGCAGCCGGGGTTGCAGGCGGTGCCGCTGAGCCCGCCGTTGCCGCAACGCACGGCGGCGTTGCTCAGCCGCAGGGGAGGCTATCGCAGTGCGGCGTGCAAGGCGTTTGTCGAGCTGGTCAGGGCGCAGCCAGCCACTGATTGATGATGCCGTCGTACACGCCGGTCACCGTGCTCAAGTGCAGCCACTGGTCCACATAACTCTTCCATGCGACATCATCGCGGGGCAGCAGGAACGCTTTTTCGCTGTACTGCATGTACCGCTCGGGATTCACCGCGCACAGTCCCGGCTTGAGCTTCTGCTGATACCGCGCCTCGCTGGCGTCGGTGATCATCACGTCCGCCTTGTTCGCCAGCAGTTCCTCGAAAATCGTCACGTTATCCGGGAACAGCGTCAGTTGTGCCTTGCCCAAATGCGCCCGCGCAAATACTTCATTGGTGCCGCCCGCAGGCTCGATCACGCGTACCTGCGGCTGGTTGATCTGCTCCACCGTCTGATAGCGCTGCACATCGGCGCAACGCACCAGCGGGATCTTGCCGTCGACGCCCAATGGTTGGCTGAAAAACGCCTTTTTCTGCCGCTCCAGGGACACTGAAATACCACCCACCGCAATATCACAGCGCTGGGCCAGGAAGTCCGGCATCAGGGTTTTCCAGGTGGTCGGCACCCACTTCACCTGCACCCCAAGGCTCTTGGCCAGGGACTGGGCCATCGAAATGTCGATGCCTTCGTAGCTGCCGTCCGGGCGTAAATAGCTGTAGGGCTTGTAGTCGCCGGTGGTACAGACGCTCATTTCGCCGCGCTGGAGCACTTCATCCAGGCGCGACGCAGGGCTGTCGGCCAGAGCCTGGGCAGACAGGCCGGCCAGCAGGGAAAGGGTCAGCAATGCTTTCATGCGGTCGGGTCCTTGGGCATGGGCAGGGCCGCCATTATTTGCAAATGTTTAGCCACGGCACAACCAAACTCCATCAAGACTGGATTTAACGGCTTAACCTCGCGTGTGAGGCTGCCCGGCATCTCTTTACTGTGAATCCCGCATGGACGGTTCCCCCGACACACACCCTGAGACATCGCCAGGCGCCACCGCGTCCAGCCGTCCGGATCGTCGTCGAGTCACCGCTGATGCCCTCCCTTCCGAACTCGCCTTCTGGGCGCTCTGGCACTGCCGCCACGCGCGCCCACCGGACACCTTTCTCCTACGTTGATTTGCCCGAATGGATGCCCCGCGCATCTGCCCGGCAGCGCCCGCGCGCCTGCCTGACGCGAACGTATGAGAATGCCCATGAGCACGCCCTTTGCCACCCTGCACGAAGCCCAGTCCTTTCTTGAGCAGAACCCGGATATCGAGATGTTCGAGCTGTTCATCCTCGACAACAACGGTGTGCCTCGCGGCAAACTGCTGCACCGCGATGAACTGCTGGCGGTCTATGAAAGTGGCCGGCCGCTGCCGAGTACCATCCTCGGCCTGACCATCAATGGCGACGACGTGGAGAACTCCGGGCTGGTCTGGGAAGTCGGTGATATCGACTGCCGCGCCTACCCGGTCAGCGGCAGTTTGCAGCGCATGCCGTGGCGCCTGATCCCGACGGCAGCAGTGCAAGTCAGCATGCACCCCACCGAAGGCATGCCCGCTACCGTGGCCGATCCCCGGCACCTGCTGGCCAGGGTGATTGACGACCTCAAGGCCGACGGCTATTACCCGGTGATGGCGGCGGAGCTGGAGTTCTATTTGCTCGACCAGAAACCCGACAGCAACGGCCGCCCGCAACCGGCGCGGGATGTCGACGGCGGGCGCCCGCGCTCGACCCAGGTCTACGGCCTGCGGGAGCTGGAGCAGATCGAACCGTTCCTCGCCGACCTCTACAGCGCCTGCAAACTCCAGGGTATCCCGGCGCGCACGGCGATTTCCGAATACGCCCCGGGCCAGGTGGAAATCACCCTGGAACATCGCAGCGATGCCCTGCAAGCCATGGACGAGGCGGTGCGTTACAAGCGCCTGGTCAAGGGCGTAGCCCACAAGCACGGGATGACCGCGTGTTTCATGGCCAAGCCGTTTGACGATCTGGCCGGCACCGGCATGCACATGCACGTCAGCCTGGCCGACCGCGACGGCAATAACCTGTTTGCCAGCGAAGCGCCCGACGGCACGCCGCTGTTGCGCCACGCGGTGGGCGGCATGCTCAGCACCTTGCTCGACTCGTTGCTGATGTTCTGCCCCAACGCCAACTCCTATCGACGCTTCCAGACCAACAGCTACGCGCCGCTGGCCGCGACCTGGGGCGTGGACAACCGCACCGTCACGCTGCGGGTGCCCGGCGGGCCGGCGTTTTCCCGGCATATCGAACACCGTATCTGCGGCGCCGACGCCAACCCGTACCTCGCGGCGGCCGCGATTCTGGCCGGTATCCACCGGGGCATCCGCGAACAGCGCGACCCCGGCGCGCCGGTGGAGGGCAACGGTTATGCCCAGGCCAAGGAGTTGCTGCCCACCGATTGGCTGACCACCTTGCGTGCGCTTGAAGGCTCGGTTTGGGCGCGTGAGGCGTTCGGCGGCGAATTCCTCGGCGTGTACCTGGCGGTCAAGCGGGCCGAATACCGTCAGTTCATGGGCGAGGTGGGCGAGCAGGATTGGCGCTGGTATCTGCACCAGGCCTGAAGATGAAGGCGCTGATCACAGACAGTTAACAGACAGGCAGCGGGCTGGATACTGGTTCTGCATTAACGGCGAACAATCCTTCGACCTTTTTTTCACGAGACGGTGGTTAAGCTGCGAATGTCTGATCCATTAACAGAGTCGTGTGATGCCGTCGCAACCGCCGTCTTCCATCGAGATTGAATTTGCCGAACGCGCTGGCCAGCAGCATGCCCTGGTCTGCGCCGACACGCGTCCGCCGGGGCTGTTGCGGCGCCTGGGGTTGTGGCGCGATGAGCAATTGGTGCGCCGTGCACTGAAGATCGCCGGCGAGCCAGGGCTGATTCTCGACCTGGCGTGCGGCTCCGGGCGCTTTTGGCCGGTGCTGGCCGAGCACAGCAACCGGGTGATCCTGGCGTCGGACAATTCCCAGGACATGCTCGACCACGCCCGTACCCACCACGCGCCGGGCTTGCTCAAGCGGATCAAGACCTTTCAGGGCTCGGCATTTTCCATCGGCCTTTCGGCCAACGCGGTGGACTGCATTTTTTGCCTGGAGTTGTTTCGCCATGTGCCAACGGCAGAAGGGCGCCTGGCCCTGCTCGGTGAGTTTCATCGGGTAAGCCGCGACACGGTAATTGTTTCGGTCAACAGCGACAGCGGCTACCGGGCGTTGCAGCCTGGCCCGGCGGCAGTTGCCAGCCACCGGGCGCAAGTGGAGGCGGAGTTTCGCCTGGCGGGTTTCAAGGTCCTCGGTCAACAGGAGTTCATGCCCGGCTCAGCCATGTGGCGGGTGTATGTCCTGCGTAAGAGAGGATAAGTACCGACTGTCGGACTATTCTTCAGCTCCTATAAGAGTTTTCATGGCGGATGCTGTACTGCGAATGCTCGCAACTCCCTTTCGCGATATATACTGCGCGCCATTCTTCAAGGGAGAGCCGTGTGGCCATCGATATTCACTGGATCTGCGACAACGATAGCCTCGGCCAGCACTGCGCCGAATGGCAGCAGTTGCCATTCGTCGCCCTCGACACCGAATTCATGCGGGTCGACACTTTTTATCCCATTGCCGGGCTGATCCAGATCGGTGATGGCGTGCGCGCTTACCTGATCGACCCCCTGACCATCGACGACTGGCAACCCCTGGCCGCCTTGCTGGAGAACCCGGCGGTGATCAAGGTGGTACACGCGTGCAGCGAAGACCTGGAAGTGTTGCTGCGCCTGACCGGCAGCCTGCCGGTGCCGTTGTTCGACACGCAACTGGCGGCGGCCTACCTGAACCTCGGTTTCTCCATGGGCTATTCGCGGTTGGTGCAAGCCGTCCTCGATATCGAGTTGCCCAAGGGCGAGACCCGCTCCGACTGGTTGCAGCGGCCATTGTCCGAGACGCAAATCAGCTACGCCGCCGAAGACGCGGTGCACCTGGCAGAAGTCTACACACGCCTGCGCCCGAAGCTTTCCGACGACAAATACGCCTGGGTCCTGGAAGACGGTGCCGAACTGGTGGCCAACCTGCGCCGCGAAGTGGACCCGTACGAGGTTTATCGCGACGCCAAGCTCGCCTGGAAACTCTCCCGTGCCCAGCTCGCCGTATTGCGCGAACTGTGCGCCTGGCGCGAACAGCAAGCCCGTGCCCGTGACCTGCCGCGCAACCGGATCATCCGTGAGCACTCGTTATGGCCCCTGGCCAAATCCCAGCCGGATAACCTCGCCGCGCTGGGCAAGATCGAAGACATGCACCCGCGCACCGTGCGCCAGGACGGCGAGTTCCTGCTGGGCCTGATCAAGCGCGCCGGCAGCGTGCCCATGGACCAGTGGCCACCGGCGGTTGCCGAGCCATTGCCGGTGGACGCCGCCACGCTGATCAAGCAACTGCGCGCCCTGGGCCAGGCCGAGGCCGAACGCCTGGACATGGCGCCGGAACTGATGCTGCGCAAGAAAACCCTTGAAGCCCTGATCAAGAGCGGCTATCCCGAGGGGCCTTACCAATTGCCAGATTCGCTGCGTGGCTGGCGCCGCGAACTGATGGGCCAGGCGCTGCTGGACAGCCTGGCCACTGCCGGAGAACAGCCTTGAAACGTATCTGCTCCATCTATCGCAGCCTCAAACGAAACGAGATGTACCTCTACGTGCTGAAAAGCGATGCACTGGAGCGCGTGCCGGAAAGTCTGCTGGCCGCCTTCGGCAAGCCGCACCACGCCTTCGACCTGGTGCTGAGCCCGGAGCGCAAGCTGTCCCGCGAGGACATCACCGAGGTTCTGGAGAACCTCGAAAAGCAGGGTTACCACCTGCAAATGCCGCCGGCCGAGGACGAGTACATCGAACACTTGCCCGAAGAGCTGCTGCGACGCAATGACCCGATGTGATCGGTCAGTGCCCCGTCCGGGGCACATTCATCAATGGAATTCAATTTTTGGCGGCGGCCGCACGGTACGGTGACTGGACCGGCGGCCGCCTGCAGTGTTTTTGAAAGGTTTGAACCATGCGCGTTCTGATTGCTGAACACGATCACCCGCTGTACGCCCGGCTGCTGCGCGAAGCGGCGCCGGACCTTGAGGTCATGACCAGCGGCGACTCCGCCGAATTGTCGCGCCTGGCGGCCGATTGCCCGGTGTGGCTGGGCCAGCCGGATCTTCTGGCCACCTTGCTGCGCCAGGGGCACCAGCCACAATGGCTGCAATCCACCTGGGCCGGCATTACGCCGCTGCTGGCCGACGGCCTGCCGCGGGATTACCGCCTGACCCGCGCCGTGGGCATTTTTGGCCAGGTGATGGCCGAATACGTGCTGACTTACATGCTTGGCCATGAGCGTGAAGTGCTGGCGCGGCTGGTCAGCCAGGTCGAGCGCAAGTGGGATAACCGCATGGGCCAGAGCCTGGCGGGGCGCAAAGTGCTGATCGTCGGTACCGGTGATATCGGCCGCAGCGTTGCGCAATTCCTGCAGCCGTTTGGCGTTGAGCTGTACGGCATTGCCAGTGAGGCCCGTGAGCAGGCGCCGTTTGTCGAAGTTGCCGGGCTCGACGCGTTGCCGCGCCTGGTGGGTGAGGTGGACTACGTGGTCAACCTGCTGCCCAACACGCCGAACACCCACGATTTGTACAATGCGGCGCTGTTCAAGCAGTTCAAGCCGACCGGGTTGTTCATCAACGTCGGGCGCGGCGTGGCGGTGGTCGATGCAGACCTGGTGGAAGCGTTGAAGGAAGGTCATCTGGCCGGCGCGGTGATCGACGTTTGCCGTCAGGAGCCATTGCCCCAGCGCCATCCGTTCTGGACTGCCTGGGGCTTGCTGTTGACCGGCCACAGCTCGGCGCCGACTTCGCCGGGGATGATGGTGCAATTATTTGTCGAGAATTTGCGCGCGTACCAGGCGCAGGAAACGTTGCGCGGCGAAGTGAGTTTCGAGCGCGGTTACTGACAGCGCGAAGGCCCGGCAACGCGTGTTGCCGGGCGCTTACAAATTTCTGCAAACACTAATCAGATGTTCGTTTCGCAGGCCGTATGTGAGGCTCGTACCCCTCTCCAGATGGGTACATTCTCATGTTGAATGCTGGCACTGTGTCTCTCCCTCCACGGGTAACTCCGCAACTTTCCCTGCTTTCTACCGAGCCGGCGGAGCTCCCTCTATTGCCCTCTGCTCTGGGTGCTACGGCCGATCGCGATACGCAGGCCCTCGCCCCAGTCCCCCGGCAATCCGGTCTCACCGCGGCGTTGGGCGACCGCGAGAATCTGCGGACACTCGGCCAGAAGCTCAACGAAATCGCCAGCCGTCTTGGCGTGAATGCCAGCCCTCAAGCGGTGCTGGCCGCGCTTCAAACGACACCGATGCAAATACACCCCGACTCGTCCTACCCGACCCAGGCGGGTAAAGCGGCGACGGTAGAGACCTTTCTCAGAAGTATCGGCTTGGGGTTGCCCACCAATCATTTTCAGCTGACCGGTCATGCCCACGCTGTGAGTGACAGGGCACTGGAGCATCCGCTCGGCAATTTTGGCGGCGGGTTGTCCTGGCCTGTTCCCATGAGCGCCGCTGAACAACGCAGGGTACTGGCGGCGGCTACCGACCATGGCAGCCAGAACCCCAATGCACCGCACATCGGCGCAAGCGTGGGTGTACTGGAATATCTGAACGCGAACCAGCCGTTGTCGGGCGAGGCATTGGCTGATCCTGCCAAGGCACTCGAAACCCTCGTCAGCTCCACCCGCGGGCAGGCACTGGGGCAAGCCATACAGGACCAGCTTGGGGGCGCCGCCTCCGAGACCAGCGTGAACGAGTACGCACTGAGTGCGATCCATCTGCTGCTTGACCCGGAGTCCATCACGGCGCCGCACCGTAACCGCGTGGCGGGTTTCGACCTCGCCCAACAAGCCCATTGGGGCAAGCCGGCTTCGACAGTGCTCGAGCGCCTGAGCACTTACCTGCACGAAAATCACAAGACCAGTCCCGAGATGGCCAAGGCCGGCGCCTATTTGTTACTGGCACGAAAGGCGCCCGAGTTTTTGATCAAGGACATCCCCGACCGCGTGACCTACGGCAGCCCGGCCTGGGTAAGCCTCGCGGTCGCAGCGGCGGCCATAGAGGCGCAGTTCCCCGGAAAGGTGGCGCACATGACCTTTGCCCAAGTCATGTCCAGCGCGGAAAACGCGATCCTGACGAATCGAGCCACCGCCGAACATGCACAAAAGGCGGCATTGGTGGACTGGGCCGTGGTCAACGGGATCGTCACATGCCAGCCAGGTGATCGTTACAGCGACGATGAGATAGACCGTGCAAGGACGGCATTCAACGCACAACTGAAGTCGACGCTTGCGGCTACCGGTTTGTTGGAAGCGGAGATTCCAAGCCGTAAAGACATTGCGTTGGCCCATTTGAAGGAGCGGTTTGGCGAACACGTACCTTTTGAAGAGAAACGACTGAAGGTCGTTGACTCGAAACAACCGTCAGCCCAACCACTTTATGATCCGAACCGGGCGCCCGGCGGGCTTTTCTCGTTGTTGGACATCGCCATGAGCGGACTTGGCCAATACCCATGGGAAACCAGGGACCCGAGCATTGCCGAGGCAATCAAAGGCAAGAGCCTGGATTTCAGCGTGAACAAAATCTTCAACGAAGAATTTGAACAAGCAATCACTTCTCGCCAGCAAGGGGTTCGCAGCGTCATCAGGCACCTTGTCGCAACACTGCCCTTGGTTGACCGGGAAAACCTGGAGTTTGCAAAGCTCGAGTTTTTTCAGAAAAACACTTATGAACTGGGCCTCGACTTCACCTCTAAAAAACGGCAGGGCGCGGAAAACAAACTGTGGGTCAAGGCCACCGGAAGAAATGGCAACACCGTTTATGAAATTGATTTGAACGCAGGTGCAATCAAGTCGGTGCCGGCCTCGGAGTTAACAACAAAACGCGAGCGGCAGGCCAACAAGGAGTTCAAGACGGAGCCCTTCAAGCCCAAGACCGTGAGCGAGGCTGCCCTTGGCCAAAAGAGCCAGGACGGCTTGTCAACGCCGCCCCCCAGTTTTTCCAGTGCGCGAACCCAGCACATCGCCGATGCCTTTGTTGAGCATCTTGATCTCGACAGTGATGACATAAAAACCTATGCCCGGGGTGTCACCTCGTTCGATAAACAAATGGCAACCGAGTGGAACGTCACCCACTTTTTTCTTGACCTGATTCCGCTCAGGTCAGCCATCGCGAATTTTTCCAGGGGCAACCACCTGGAAGGGGCCAGTGACCTGGCGCTGGATGTCTTTGGTTTTGTCACGGCGGGCGCGGGTGTGGCGGCGAAAGTCACGAAGGCGGGAGCCAAGGTCGCGAGCGCCGCCGCCAAGGCCATTCAAGTGGCAAAAGTCATCGGTGTGGCTGCCATTCAAGCATTCAACCCATTGGATGGCTTCAGCGAACTGGTCGCGGGCGGTGCCCGGTTGCTGGGCAAAGGCGCCAACTTTGTACGCGCCACGGGTGCAGAGGTGGTCAACAAGCTCAGGGGCGCGAGCGGCAGCTATGACCTGTTGAAGGCTGCCAGTAAACACTATGACGCAGCAGCGACGGGTACCTTCAAGGTCGCCGGGCAAAGCGTTGATGGAGGCGCGGTACTCCAGAACGGTCGATGGTATGCGTTTGATGTGGACAGGATGCGGCCTTACGGCAGCCCTCTTGAAGGCTTCACCGCAAAAACGAGTGCGATGGATGGGGCGATCATCACCACGCCTGCCGAGCCGGGCAGCGCCCTGAACAACCGGTTGCTTGGCGACTACAGCGTGGCCGAATCGAAAATAGCCGGGCTTGCGCGCAACAGTCAGGGGATCTATGTGGCGGCGGACGGTCACTTGTCCCACATCCGCCATACCGATACTGCCGGCAACACTGCGGTCTACGAAGTGCGGCAAGTGACTCGCACCGCCGACGGTGCCGTACAGGCGCAGATTTATCACAACAACCGGCAAACGCCGCTGCTGGTGCAGCACCTTCAGGGGGACCAATGGCAGCGCCTGGGGGCACGCGGCGGTAACCCGCCTTCTGTGGCATCAGACCTGGGGCCGGAAATTGGCGGGGGCGGTGAGGGGACGATCTACGACAGTCTCGACGGGAAAAGTGTCTATAAGGACTATGGCCCTTCATCCATGACTTCTGCCGACGACTTTGTCGATAACGAGACCCTGTGCCTGAACAGCTATTACGGTGACGGCTTTGCAACCACGATATTTGAAAATGGTCGCCGTTATTTGAAAATGGGCAAGCTGGACGGGGTGGATGTAAATACCCTGGCAAGGGGAAGTTTGCCCCCAGAGGCCAGGCTTTTACTGGATGACGCATTTCGGCGCATGGAACAGAAAAATCTTTACCACAACGATCTGCAGTTAAGTAATTTCCTGTATTCAGCGAGGGATAATAAAATCTATCCAGTGGACTTGAACGCAAACGGTCTTGAAGACATGACACCGTTTCTCGCCAGTATGTACAAGCGTGATCGAGACGAGCTGCGCAGGGCCTATTACGCGCTGATCGCCAAGGCGTAGCTGCACTTGTGGCCGGTGTACCCTGCTGTGATCGCAGCAGCAGGGTTTTGACGTGACCGTCAACGACTGCCAGAGCGTGTTCAGTCCTGGTGGTTGAAGTCGCCTTCGGACACCAGCTCGTTCAATGGACGACGCGGGCTCGGGGTTTCCCGGGCTTGCAGGTAGTCGGCCAGGGTCGATTTGTCGCCGAGCTTGCCAATCGCCACCGCAGCGTGCAGGGCGTAACCTTCAGGAATCTTCAGTTCCTTGCGGGTCAGTTCCTGGTCGAAACCGGCCATGCCGTGGGTGTGCCAGCCGCTGAGGCTGGCTTGCAGCGCCAGGTGGCCCCAGGCCGAGCCGGTGTCAAAGGTGTGCCACAGGGCCGGGGTTTCTTCGGTGGCACCAGGCACGGCAAAGGTCGTCTTCGACGCGACGATCACCAGGGCCGAGGCATGCTGCGCCCAGCCACGGTTGAATTCGTTCAGCAGGCCCAGGAAACGTTCCCAGTTCGGCGTGTCGCGGCGCGCATAGAGAAAACGCCATGGCTGCGAGTTGTAGGCCGAAGGTGACCAGCGCGCGGCTTCGAAGAAGCTCAACAGGGTGTCCACCGGGATGCTTTCGCCGGTGAAGGCGCGCGGCGACCAGCGGTCGGTGAATTGTGGGTGGATCGGATAGTCGGCGACGCGTGGGTTGCTGCTCATTGGGCTGATCCTGATGAAAAACCGGGGTTCAAAACTACTTCGCCGCCGGGTGGCTGACAAGTCTTGTTCTACCGACAGTCGTAAGCGCTTGGCCCCGGGGGCCATGGGCACTAGACTGGCGGCCTTTTAACATACCGATATTGATGTAGAGCCATGGCCGCCAAAGTCGAACCTTTCTGGATCCGCAAAACCCTCGAACAACTCGACCAGGATGAGTGGGAGTCGTTGTGCGACGGCTGCGGCCTGTGCTGCCTGCAAAAGCTCGAGGATGAAGACGACAACAGCGTCTACTACACGCGCATCGCCTGCAAACTGCTGGACCTGAAAACCTGCCAGTGCACCGATTACCCCAACCGTCGCGCCTCGGTGCCCGATTGCATCCAGCTCACTCCGGGCCAGGCCGACCAGTTCAAATGGCTGCCGCCCACCTGCGGTTACCGGCTGGTCAGCGAGCGCAAGGATTTGCCGCTGTGGCACCACCTGGTCTGCGGCGATCGCGACGCTGTGCACCAGGAACGCATTTCCCAGTCCGGGCGCATGCTCAGCGAAGGCAGCGTGCCCGAGGATGACTGGGAGGATTACCTGATTTTTCGTGCAGGCTGAGAAGGAGTGTGTATGACGGTTGGAGCCAGGCTGGCGGCGAGCCTGCTGTTGTTGGTATTGAGTGCGACGGCGTGGGCGGCGAAGAAAGTTGACCTGGACTATCACGTCAAGCTGTTGCCCCAAAGTGATCAGGCAGAAGTGCGCCTGAGCCTGTCCCAGGGCTCGGCGGTGCGCAGCCTCAACTTCGACCTGGGCCGCGACGGCGACTACAGCGACTTCAAGGCCGATGGCCAGTGGCAAGTGTTGCCGGGCAATACCCCGGGTGACAGCCGCGGCCTGTGGCAACCGAGTGCCGACAAGGCCAGCCTGACCTACCGTGTACGCCTCACCCACGCCCGCAAGAAAGGCGTCTATGAAGCGCGGATGACCCCGAGTTGGGCGCTGTTTCGCGGCGAAGACCTGGTGCCCACTGCACGTCTGGATCAACAGGACGGCATTGAACTGGTGTCGCGCCTGGTGTTTGAACTGCCTGCCGGCTGGAAAAGCGTCGAGACGTCCTGGCCGCGCATCGGCAAGAACAAATTCCGCATCGATAACGTTTCCCGCCTGTTTGACCGGCCCACCGGCTGGATGCTCGCGGGTACGCTGGGCAGTCGCAGGATGCGCCTGGGGGAAACCGAAATCACCGTGGCGTCGCCCAAAGGGCAAGGCATGCATCGCATGGATGTGCTGACCTTGCTGACGTTTGTCTGGCCGCAAGTGCAAGCGGCATTCCCACGGCACCCGGCGAAATTGCTGGTGGTGGGCGCCAGTGACCCGATGCGCCGCGGTGCGTATTCGGCGCGGGACTCGATCTACCTCAACAGCCGTACGCCGTTGGTCAGCGAGAACGGCAGCAGCCCGTTGATCCGTGAAGTGGTGCAGGCTATCGGCCGCTTCAACGACCATCAGGGCAGCGATTGGATCAGCGAGGGCTTGGCGCAGTACTACGCCATTGAGCTGATGCGCCGCGCAGGGGGGATCAGCGACGATCGTTATGCCGCCCTGCAGGCCCGGCTGGCCAGCGAAGGCAAGGACGTGACCACCCTGCGGGTCGAGCACGCCAATAGCGCGACCGTCTCACGAGCGGTGGTGTTGTTGCAGGAGCTGGACCGCGAGATTCGTGTGAAAACCCACAACAAGCGTTCGCTGGATGATTTGACCCAGGCGGTGATGCGCCTGAACAGCATCAGCACCAAGGAATTCGTGCAGCTGGGGGAGAGCATTATTGGCGAGTCGTCGGTAGTACTCGATACCAAACTGCTGCACTGAAACCAAGGTGGGAGCGGGCTTGCTCGCGAAAGCGGTGTATCAGAAACACAGTCAGCGACTGACACTCCGCTTTCGCGAGCAAGCCCGCTCCCACTTTTGATCGGGGTTAACCCACAGTTTTGCTGGCGTTTTCAGCCGCCACTTCAGCCTTGGTCTTGAGGTTTTTCAGTTCCTCACCGGCGCGTTCGATCTTGGTTCGCACGCTGTTCATTTCCTGGCGGCTGCGCTCCAGCAACTCTTTCGCCGAGCTATGCCCGCTGATCCCGCGTGCCAGCGCTACGCCGCCAATCGCCACCTGGATCAAACCGAAAAAGCCGCCACGGCGCAGGCCTTTGCCCATCATCACCACACCGCCAGCCAGGGAGCCGATGCGTTCCCAGCCCTGGACGTTTTGCGTGGGTTGGGGCTCGAACGGGGTGGACCGGATAACGGGTCGCAGGGTTTTGCTGTCGCTCATGATCTGTCTCCAACAAGGGCTGATTGATATGCAGCTGACTGCACACAGGCCGCGGATGTTCCCAAAAAATCAGTATTTGGGGCCCGAACGGGTGTTGTTGCCCTTGGCCAGACGGTCGTAAAGCACCACGTTGACGGTGGCGGCGAGGTTCATGCAACCGGTGGTCGGGATGTAGATCACGTCTTCACACCAGTCGCGAATCTCTTTGTCGAGGGAGCCGTCTTCCGGGCCGAAGATATACAGCGCACGGTCCGGATGGGTGTATTCGGGGAGAGGGCGGGCGCCTTCCACCAGCTCGACGGCGACGGGGATGCAGCCCAGGGGCAGGATCTTTTTCAGGTCGTCGATACCGATCAGCGGAATGTCGTGGTGGACCTTCTTGGTGTCGGTAATAAAGTCCCGGGCCCGCTCATAGCGCTTGCCGGTGTAGAACACCGAGGCCACGCCGTAGCAGCCGGCGGCGCGCATCACCGAGCCGACGTTTTCGGGGGATTTGGGGTTGTACAGACCGATGCAGCTGTAGCGTTTATTGCCCACGGGAGAGGGTGCCTTCGAGAAAAACCGCGATTATACGGGGATTGCTCGAAAGGCGGTCAGTTTGAGCGGCACGTGTTGCAACACTGTGGCAAGGGAGCTTGCTATGGCAAAGGGGCTTGCTGTGGCGAGGGAGCTTGCTCCCGCTGGAGTGCGAAGCGCTCCCAAAAAACGTGGGGCCGCTACGCAGCCCAGCGGGAGCAAGCTCCCTCGCCACAACAAGCCTTCTCCCACTGCGAGCCATCTCCCACAGCAGGTCGTTCATTACATCGCTTCAGTCGTCTTTCTTCATCAACCCGGCCAACGCCGCAAACGGGTTGTGCGTCGCCTTGGCGATCGTCGGGCTGCTGGTGGAGCCTTCGCCGAAATACTGCTGGTCGGTATAACGCGAGTGTTCGTTGTCGTGGCAATACAGGCACAGCAACTCCCAGTTGGAGCCGTCCTGGGGGTTGTCGTCATGGTTGTGGTTGCGGTGGTGCACGGTCAGTTCGCTCAGGCGCTTGCCGGCGAATTCACGGGCGCAGCGGCCACATACGTGGGGGTACATCTTCAGGGCTTTGTCGCGGTAGCCCATTTCCCGGTCGCGCTGGGCATCGGCGAGGATGCGGTCCAGCTTGGCGGTGTGGGAGGGCGGGTTGGTCGAGCTCATCATGGCTCCTGTCTTTAGTGGATCACGGATAGCGTTGATTCTAGCTGCTTGCGGGCTAATAAACCTCCGGCTTTTTCAGGCGCGGTCATGCCGGGGAGGGGGATTGTTTGTAGTATCGACGAACTGAATTCATAAGGAGCGGTACTCATGCGGATGCATTCATGGTTGTGGGCGCTGCTGTTGTGCGCCGTCAGTGTTCAGGTCCAGGCGTTTTCCACGCCCCAGCCAGGCCAGGTGATCAATGTGGCGCTGGAGCAGCTCCACCCGGCCCAGGCCGTCATCGGTTTTGATCAGATTCATTACAAGCTGGGGGTATTTGCCGAGGCGCGCAAAAAAGTGTTCGACGAATATTGTGAAACCAACGGCCAGGGCGGTGTCGACAAGGTGCCTGAAGATGCCGATCTGCATAAGCCAGGCAGCTTCACCTGCAAAGACCCGGTGGGCGCTCACCCGGCGGATATGAAAACCGTGGTGGTCGGCCCTGCTGGCCAGTTGTACCTCACTGACGGCCACCACTCGTTCAGTACCTTGTGGGAGCAGCCGGGTGCCGGCGCCAAACTGAAGATGTGGGTGCGGGTCACCGATAACTTCAGCGACAGTCCCGACCTGGCGACTTTCTGGAAACGCATGGAGCAGGGCCGCAAGGTCTGGCTCAAGGACGGCCAGGGCAAGACCATCACGCCTGAGCAAATTCCGGCACACCTGGGCTTCAAGGACCTCGGCGACGATATGTTCCGCAGCCTGGTTTACTTCTCCCGCAAGGCGTCCTACGGCAAGCCGACCTCTGGTGAGGTGGTGCCGGAATTCCTGGAGTTTTACTGGGGAGGATGGTTGCGCACGCAGATTGACCTCGGCGCGTTCAACCTGAACAAGCAAGGCGGGTATGAAAAGGCAATCGAGGCGGTAGCCAAGCGCATGGTCAGCCTGGCGCCCGAGGCACCGGTAGGGGACAGCGGCTTCAGCGCCCGGCAGTTGGGCGGCTTCACGTCACTTGACTGCAAAGAACTGAACGATACGTTCAAGAAGAAAGTGCCCTACGTTATCGACAGTAGAAGTAACTAAGTGACGAACCGGCAGGGGCGGCCTTGTGCTGTTTCTGTCGGGCGTATAACGGCTTAATATACAGTAAAGATCCGGCAAATATCGATTTAAATGCCGTGGGGCATTTAATTGGCTTCAGGGTGATAAAGTGTTGGACTAACTTTGCCAGTTTGTTTAATGTGGCGCCTCTTGGCCTACTGCCGTTAGTGTGTTCTGTGGTGGCGTCAGGTAGTCAATACGTCAGGTCTTTCCTGGCGACTGTCAGTTTCCCGCAAGCCGGGCTTTCCTTTCACGATATCAACCCCCGTGGTTGACGTTGTGGCGTTTCAAATCAGAAGCGCTCATCCAGAGCGTACTGCTTCCAATAACCGAAGTCGGGTGGTTGAAGTGTCTGATGATCGTCGTGCAAATAATAAAAGATCGACGCGTTACCCTGTTGTTATAACTTGAAGATTCGGGATAGGTGTCCCGTGCAAGTTGTAAGTTTATGGTGCCCGTTAATAAACTTCTGATGTTCATCTCACTGACATTCACACTGCGTGAATGCAACGGCCTGCTTCAATTGAATACATGCAATTTTTTGTAGAGGCTGTTGTGTCTAAAGGCGTTGTTCTGGCGGTTTCCGCTTCCTTCCTGTTTGGTGTGCTGTATTTCTTTACCTCCCTTCTTGAACCCTTGAATGGCCAGCAGATATTTGGCTGGCGAATGCTCATCTCGTTGCCCTTCATGACGTTGCTGTTGTGCCTGTCCGGGGATTGGAAGTGGGTGCCGTTGATCTACAAGCGTCTGCGGGAGAAACCCGCGTTGCTGCCCTGTGTCGTGCTCACCAGTGCCCTGGTGGGTGTGCAGTTGTGGATATTCATGTGGGCGCCCCTCAATGGCCACGGCCTGGATGTGTCGCTGGGCTATTTCCTGTTACCGCTGACCATGGTCATCACCGGGCGCATCGTTTACGGCGAACGCCTTTCCCATCTGCAAAAAATTGCCGCAGCGCTGGCGGCGGTGGGCGTGGCCAACGAGCTGTATCGCACGGGCGGGTTCTCCTGGACCACCCTGGTGGTGTGCGTCGGTTATCCGCTGTATTTCGTGCTGCGCAGGCGTTGTGGCACCGACAACCTCGGCGGGCTGTGGCTGGACATGATGCTGATGATTCCGGTCGCGCTGTGGTTCGTCCTCGGTAGTGAGCCCATCAACGAGACCCTGGCGCAGCGCCCGGCGCTCTATTGGCTGGTGCCACTGATGGGGTTGGTCAGCGCGGCGGCGGGTTATTCCTACATCCTGGCCAGCCGGCTGTTGCCGTTCAGCCTGTTCGGTTTGCTCAGTTACGCGGAACCGGTGCTGCTGGTGGCCGTGTCGCTGATGCTGGGAGACGCCCTCAAACCGGGCCAATGGATGACCTACCTGCCGATCTGGCTGGCGGTGGTGGTGTTGGTGCTGGAAGGCTTGAGGCATTTGAATCGACTGCGCCGGTCGATCTGACTTCAACCCACGCAGTTAATGCTTAGCCCTTGAGCTTTTCAGCAATCCAGATGGTATGCCGCGTGCCCTTGTTGCCATGGGCAAACACTTGCACTTCCTCGGCCTTGAAGCCGGCCTTGCGCAGTTTGTCGCTGAACTGCTTGTCGGCGCTGGCCGACCATACCGCCAGCACGCCCTTGGGCCGTAGCGCCTTGGCGCAGGCGCTTAGGCCACCGGCGGAATACAGCCAGCTGTTGGCTTTTTGCGTCAGGCCTTCGGGGCCGTTGTCGACGTCCAGCATGATCGCGTCAAACCCCTGGGGCTCGGCCTGCAGCACCTTGGCCACGTCTTCCATACGGATCACGGTGCGCGGGTCCAGCAGCGGGCGGCCGGACTTTTCCCCCAGAGGGCCACGATTCCACTCGACCACGCCGGGCACCAGCTCGGCAACCACCACTTCGGCAGTCTTGCCCAAATGCTTGAGCGCTGCCGCCAGGGTGAAGCCCATGCCCAGGCCGCCAATCAACACCCTGGAGCCGGGCCGACCGGCGACTTTGCGGCACGGAATCTCCGCCAGCGCATCCTCGGAACCGTGCATGCGCGTGTTCATCAACTGGCCACCGTCACCGCCCTGAATCTTGATGACAAAGTCCTCACCGTATTCGAACAGGCACAAGGCACCGCCGTTGTCGGGGATCGGAGTGGTGTCCAGCAGAACGAAACGTTTCATGGAAATCTCATTGGGAAGGGCATTCTTGCGCGGTTGGGAGTAGCCTTACGACTTTACGGTCAGGCCATGGAGCCATCGATGAAGTGCAGCATTCTAACGGTCATTGTGTGGAGCGCGCTCGCCCTTGGCGGTGTGGCCCAGGCTCAGGAGTCGCAAACCGTGCCGATTACCCCCGCGCCCACGGCGGGTTCACCGGGTACTGCAACGCCCACGCCTTACCCGCAAGTCACGCCACCGGCGACACCAAAGGCGGCCGGCAGCGGTGAGCCATTGTTGGCGCCGATCGTGCTGCCCGCGCCGCCGAAGGACCAGACGATCCCCGGCTTGCAGCAAAACGACATCAAGCCCAAGACCCCAGGCGGCTAAAACTGCTGGGACAGCAATTGCCCGTCCGCCATGCGCAGGCGCCTGGACAGGGCGATAGCAATCGCACGAATGATCTTGGCCGCGATTTTCGGTGCATCGTTGAGCATCTTTTCCAGGGAATCCTTGCCCAGGTTCAACAGCACGCAATCGCTGGCCGCCACACAGCTGGCGGAGCGGCGCTCGCCGTCCAGCACAGCCATCTCGCCAAAGGTCCGCCCGCTGCGCAAGGTGGCGATAGTCAGGCGCTGGCCTGCATGGTTGGTCTTCTGCACCGCCACCTGGCCTGAGTGAATGATGCACATGAAGGTGCCCGCGTCGCCCTCGAGGAAAATCACCTCATCGCGGGCGATGCTGCTGATGTTGAAATAGCCCGCCGCTACGTGGAAGTCTTCCGGCAGCAACGGGTCGAACAGGCCGCAATCCATCAGCATGTCGCGGATTTCGTTATTGAGTAAGGTCGGTTCTGGCATGAGGCTTACAGTCTTTGTCCATAAATCGTGCAGGGCGCGCCCGGCGGTCAAGTGTTCAGACCGGCCCGCCAGGCGGAGTTCCTTAAATCAGCCCCAGCGCCTTGAAAACAAATGCATATTCGAGTGCTACGTCACGTAATCCCTGGTAACGCCCACTCATGCCGCCGTGGCCGGCGCCCAGCTCGGTCTTGAGCAGCAACAGGTTGTCGTCGGTCCTGGTGTCGCGCAGCTTGGCCACCCACTTCGCCGCTTCCCAATACTGTACGCGGCTGTCGTTGTAGCCGGCGATCACCAGCGTGGCCGGATAGGCCTGGGCGCTGACGTTTTCGTACGGTGCGTACGCCTTGATCCGCTCATACACCTCGGGCTCCTGCGGGTTGCCCCATTCGTCGTACTCGGTGATGGTCAGCGGCAACTCGGGGTCGAGCATGGTGTTGAGCACATCGACGAACGGCACTTCGGCAATCGCCGCCTGGAACAGCTCCGGGCGTTGATTGAGCACCGCGCCGATCAACAGGCCGCCGGCGCTGCCGCCGCTGATGGCCAGTTGCTTGGAGGTGGTCAGGCCCTGGGCGATCAAGTGTTCGGCGCACGCGATAAAGTCGCTGAAGGTGTTTTGCTTGTGCTCCTGCTTGCCGCCGCGATACCAGGCCTCACCCAGTTCGCCGCCGCCGCGTACATGGGCAATGGCGAAGGCCACGCCACGGTCCAGCAGGCTCAGGCGGGCGTGGGAGAACCACGGGTCGAGGCTGTGGCCGTAGGCGCCGTAGCCGTACAGATACAGGGGCGTCGGCTTACCCAACTGATCGCGTCGGACGACAAGACTGATCGGCACCTGAGTGCCATCGGCCGACGTTGCCCACAGGCGTTGGCTGACGTAGTCGTCGGCGTTGAACACGCCCAGCACCGGGGTTTCCTTGAGCACTTGTTGTGCGCCGCCGGCCAGTTCCAGCTGACGAACCTGGGCCGGGCGGTTCAGCGCCTCATAGCGCAGGCGGATCTTGTCGCTGGCAAATTCCAGGCTGTTTTGCACATAGAGGCTGTAGGCCGCGTCCGGTAACTCCACGCGATAAGCGGCTTGCCCCTGTGGGTGCACTTCGATGATCGGCAGGCCGCCGATCCGCAGGCTCAGGGTCATGGCCCGGGCATTGAGGCTTACGCCATCGAGCATTACCGCGTCGTCGTGGGGGATCAGGTTCAGCCAGTCGTCCTGGGTCGGCACACTGCCGGTGTCGGCCGCCTGGAACAGCGCAAAGTTGATGCCGTCACGGTTGCTGCGGATAAACCAGGTCCACTGGTCGTCCAGCTTGCCGTGGTCGACGTCATATTCATGGCCCTCGACCCGTGGCGCCATGCAGGTAAACGCCTGCTGCGGCTTTTCGGCGTCCAGGGCCCAGATCTCGCTGGTGGTCTTGCTGCCCAGGGCCAGCAGCAACTGACGCTCGGAGCTGGAGCGGTAGCAGTGCAGGAAGAAACGTCCGTCAGGCTCGTGGAACACTTCTTCGGCGGCAGTGCCGTCCAGGCGATAGCGATACAGCTTGTGCGGGCGATGGGTGTCGTCCAGCTCGGTGAAGAACAGGGTCAGGCTGTCGTTGGCCCAGGTCATGCTGCCATCGCAGTCTTCAAACTCCAGTTCGCTGACCTTGCCGGTGGCCAATTCCTTCACATAGAGGGTGTAGATCTCTTCGCCGCTGGTATCCAGGCTGTAGGCCAGGCGCTGGTGGTCCGGGCTGATGCTGAAGGCGCCGAGGGAGAAAAAGCCGCCATTGGCCAGTACGTTCGGGTCCAGCAGCAGCTCTTCCGCGCTTTCGTCGACCTGTTGGCTGTCGTCCGCCGGGCGCGGGCAGCGGTAGTGGCGGGCGTATTCGTCGCCGGCGGTGGTGCGGGTGTAATACAGGTACGGGCCCCAGGGCGAGGGCAGGGACAGGTCGGTTTCGAGAATGCGGCCCTTGATCTCCTCGAACAGGGTCTCGCGCCGCGCCTGCTGGTCGGACAATTGTGCTTCTTGCCAGGCATTTTCCGCCTTGAGGTAATCGAGCACCTCGGCGCTGTCACGCGCTTGCAACCAGGCATACGGGTCGGTGCCTGGGGCCTTGCGGGCGATCGGGGCGGCAGTGATGTGGGTCGATGGGGGCATGGATCACTCTCTGTCTGGCGGTTGGCCGACGGCATTGCAGCCTCGGCACTGAAAAGCCGTTATCATAGCGGCCTGTTTGCCTACCTTGCCATGGACACCATGACCGAGAACGACTATCTGATCGCTTGGGGCCTCTACGCCTTCGCAGCCCTGGGTTGCCTGTTGGTGTGGTTTGCCATGACCCGCTGGATGTGGCGCTGGCTGCGCGAGCCACTGCGGTTGCTGGTGGCGGTGCTGCTGTTCAGCCCGACCATCGTCGACCCGGTGAAGACCCAGTTCGCCCCGGCCGTGGCCATCACCGCCCTGGACCTGGTGCTCAAGGTCGGCAACAACGCCTGGCGGGCGATTTCCGATCTGTTCATGTATTGCATGATCGCGTTCGGCGTGTACCTGGTGTTCGTGCTGATCCGCTGGCCCATCGAGCGTGCCGCCAGGGTTCGTCGTGAGCAGAAGGCCGCCGCTGCGGCAGCCGCTGCTGCCGAGCCGGAGGATGACGACGAACCCTTCGCCGATGAGCGTTACGGTCGCCCGGCACCTGTCAGCGGTATGCGGGTCGAACCGCGCCTTTAACGTTGTACGCCCTGTATCGAGAAGCCTGGCATGTGTGAATTATTGGGCATGAGTGCCAACGTACCGACCGATATCGTCTTCAGCTTCACCGGGCTGATGCAGCGCGGCGGACGTACCGGGCCCCACCGCGACGGTTGGGGCATCGCCTTCTACGAGGGCCGTGGCCTGCGGTTGTTCCAGGACCCGGCGGCCAGCAGCGAATCGGAAGTCGCGCTGCTGGTGCAGCGTTATCCCATCAAGAGTGAAGTGGTGATTGGCCATATCCGCCAGGCCAATGTGGGCAAGGTGTGCCTGTCCAATACCCATCCGTTCGTCCGTGAACTGTGGGGCCGCAACTGGTGCTTTGCGCATAACGGTCAACTGGCGGACTTCAACCCCCGCGCCACGTTCTACCGCCCGGTGGGCGATACCGACAGCGAAGCGGCGTTCTGCGATTTGCTCAACCGAGTCCGTGAAGCGTTCCCGGAACCGGTGGACATCGAACAGGTGCTGCCGGACCTGATCGCCGCCTGCAGCGAATACCGCAGCAAGGGCGTGTTCAACTGCCTGCTCAGCGACGGTGACTGGCTGTTCTGCTATTGCTCGACCAAACTGGCACAGATCACCCGGCGTGCGCCATTTGGCCCTGCACGGTTGAAAGATGTCGACGTGATCGTCGATTTTCAGGCCGAAACCACCCCCAATGACGTGGTGACGGTAATTGCCACCGAACCCCTGACCGAAAACGAGACCTGGACCCGCTACGAACCGGGCCAGTGGAGCCTGTGGCGACGCGGCGAATGTGTCAGCCAAGGTAAAACGGAATAAGGACGTCGAATATGTTGCTCAGCTATTTGCGACTGGTGTTGTTTGCCGTGGGTCTGTTGGTCGGTGTGCAGGTGCCGGGGTTTATCAGCGACTACGCCAAGCGCGTCGAAGCCCACTTGATCGAAGCCCAGACCGGCTTGCGCGGCTTCGATGCCACGGCGCAACAGTTCTTCAACGGTGACTTGCAGGCGCTGGTGGCCCATTACCGTGCCAGTGACGACCCGGTGTTTCGCAGCGATGCCAACAGCCTGGGCACCTTGCTCGACCGCCAGGCAGCGCTGGATAAGCAGTTCCAGGCGATGCAGGGCCCGTGGTACATCCGCGCGCTGCAAGTGGCGGTGGCCGCCGACCCGGCGATTCGCCAGGAAACCTGGAACGGCTACAGCTACATGCTGTTGCTGACCCCGGAAGCCATGGGCTGGGGCCTGGGCGGGGCGATGTTTTTGTCGTTCGGCATCGAGTGCCTGTTCCGCCTGATCGACTGGGTGGTGTTGGGCGGCAAGCGCCTGCGCCAGAGCCGACCGATTGAAGAGCGGGACCTCAAGGGGCTTTAAAGGCTGACGCGGTCAAATTGTGGGAGCGGGCTTGCTCGCGAATGCGGTGCGTCAGTGACATATGGGGTGGCTGGCACACCGCATTCGCGCGCAAGCCCGCTCCCACAGTTTTAAATCGGTTCCTTCAGTGGCATGGGTTTGCTCAACACCATCAAGTCCTCGCCCACCTTCTGCGCGTACTGCTGCACCACGCTCTGGCACAGCGCCACAATCTCCTCCACCAACTCCACGCCCACTCGCCACGACACCACCACCTGCAGGTTCGGCGGCCGTTGTTCCATGGGCAGCATGGTCAATTCACCTCGTGCCAGCTCTTCACTGACCAATACGGGCGGGAACGCACCAATCCCGAACCCGTCCCGCAGCAGGCGGGTGATCGCTGACACCGAGTTCACACAGTTCATCCGTGGGGCGGATACGCCGTTAGCCTGCATCAGGCTGAGCACGTCCTGGTGCGGACAGGAGTTTTTCGAGTAGGTGATGATGCGCTCCTGGGCCAGTTCGGCGAGGGACGCGTAGTCGCGGTTGTAGATCGAGTGGCTGGCGACGATCCAGCCCATGGGGTGGCTGGCGAGTTCCAGGCTGCGCAAGGTTTCCTGGCGCAGCAGGTCGGTTTGCAGGATCAGGTCGAGAAAGCCTTTTTGCAACTGATCGCTGAGGTTCAGCGCGGTATCGGCGACCAACTCGATTTCTACCCGCGGAAAGTTGTCCGTCAGTTCTGCCACCAGCGCGCTCAGCCAAGTGTGAATCACCGTGTCCATCACTCCGATGCGGATACGCCCGACCTTGCTGCTGGTGGTTTCCAGGGACTGCTTGAGCCCTTGCATGGTCGCCATCATCTGCTCGGCATAATCGAGCACCTTCAAGCCTTCCGGCGTCAGGCTCACACCTCGGGAATCGCGCAGGAACAGCTTTACCCCCAACTCGCTTTCCAGCACGGCGATGCGGCTGGAGATCGAGGCCTGGGTAGTGAACAGCTTCTCTGCCGTGAGGCGAAAGCTCTTGAGCTTGGCCACCCAGACGAAGGTTTCGAGGAACTTCAAATTCATGGGATCAACTTTTCTTATGCATGGATTGTTTTTTATTAGTTGGACGCAGCGTGCCGCAACCGCCAAAAATCGAGCTGTCTCACGATAAGCGTCGTTGGGGCTCGGGACAACATCGTTGCGAGATCTTGGTAAAAGATCCCACACTACAAAAAAATAAAGCCTACAGGAGCCCTACCGTGAGCCGCCTGCTATTGAACTGCGACATCGGCGAAAGCTTTGGCAACTGGACCTTGGGTCTGGACGCCGAAGTCATGCCGTTCATTGATTGCGCCAACGTAGCCTGCGGTTTCCACGCCGGCGACCCGAGCATCATGCGCAAGACCGTCAGCCTGGCCTTCGAGCATGGCGTGCAGGTGGGCGCGCACCCGGCGTACCAGGACCTGCAGGGTTTCGGCCGCCGATCCATGGCCTACACCCCGCAGGAAATCCAGGACCTGTTGCACTACCAGGTCGGCGCCCTCGACGGTATTTGCCGGGCCCAGGGCGGACGGGTCAGCTACGTCAAACCCCATGGCGCGATGTACAACGACATGATGGCCAAGCCTGCGCAATTGCGAGCGGTGATCCAGGCCGTGGCGGCCTACGACGCCAGCCTGCCATTGATGCTGATGGCCACCCGTGACAACAGCGCCGCCCAGGCCCTGGGTGACGAATATGGCGTGACCCTGTGGTTCGAAGCCTTTGCCGACCGTGCCTACGACAGCGCCGGCCATCTGGTCTCCCGCCAGTTGCCGGGCGCGGTGCATCATGCCCCGGAAAAGATCATCCAGCAGGCCTTGATCATCGCCCGGGGAGAACAGTTGGTCGCCAGTGATGGCAGTCCATTGCACCTGCAAGCCAATACCTTGTGCGTGCATGGTGATAACGCCAGCTCAGTGGCTGCCGTGCAGCGCATCCGCGAGGCGTTGACCCCAGCATGAAGCCACGGATTGAAGTGGTGGCCATCGACTGCCTGATGGTGCGCCTGTTTGAGGTGATCGCCGAAGACAACATGCCCTGGATGCTCGCCGCCACCCGCCGTTTGCGCGAAGGTTTTGGCCCGGCGCTGGTGGACCTGGTGCCGTCCTACACGACCCTGATGGTGCACTACGACCTGCTGGCGCTGGACCCTGGCCAGGCACGGGCGTTGATCGACCAGGCGCTCAAGGAATTGCAGCCCGAACCCAAGGGCAGCGGGCAATGCCATGTGTTGCCGGTCTGGTATGACCTGAGTGTCGGTCCGGAGTTGGCGTTGCTGGCGCAGCGCAGTGGCCTGGCAGTGGAGGAGGTGATTCGCTGTCACAGCCAGCACGAGTACCAGGTATTCGCCTTGGGCTTCGCCCCGGGGTTTGCTTTTATGGGGCTGGTGGATGAACAGCTCGCGACACCGCGGCTCAACACCCCGCGCAAGCGGGTGGCGGCGGGCAGCGTGGGCATCGCCGAGCGGCAGACGGCGGCTTATCCGGTGGTCTCGCCAGGTGGCTGGAACCTGATTGGCCGCACGCCGGCCAAGCTGTTTGACCGTGAACGCGAGGGCTACAGCCTGATGCAGCCGGGGGATACCGTGCGCTACGAAGCGGTCAGCCATCGCGAATTCATCAACCTGGGCGGCGATGACACGCCGTTGGAGGCGCAGGCATGAGCCGCTTGCTGATCGAGGCCAGCACACCGCTGTGCCTGTTGCAGGACGCCGGACGTTTTGGCGTCAGGCATTTGGGCGTGACCCAGGGCGGCGCGCTGGATTGGGTGTCGATGTCGTGGGCCAATTGGTTGCTGGGCAATGCCCTGGATGCGCCGGTGGTGGAAATCACCTTGGGTGGCTTCACCGTGCAGGCCGAGGACTATTGCCTGCTGGCGCTGGCCGGGGCGGACTTGGGCGCGTATGTCGACGAGCGCGCGATCAGCCCGGGGCGCAGCTTTATTCTGCAAAAGGGCCAGCGCTTGCGTTTTACCCAGCCATTCAGCGGTGCGCGGGCTTACCTGGCAGCGCCGGGCGGGTTTGATGCGCCGCAGGTGCTGGGCAGCTGCGCCACGGTGGGCCGTGAAGAACTGGGCGGGCTGGATGGCTTTGGCCGGTCACTGGCCGAAGGTGCGCAATTGACCTATTCGGGCGTGGGCGGTGCGATGCAGGTGTTGTCCGCCGGGCAATTGCCGAAGCTGGATTCCAAGGCGCCACTGGAGGTGATCCTCGGGGCGCAGATCGGTCAGTTTGGCGGGCAGAGTCTGTTTGATGTGTTCAACAGCGAGTGGACCCTCGACAGCCGTGCCGACCGCATGGGCATGCGCTTGCTGGGTACGCCGCTGGAGTATCAGGGGCCGTCGCTGATCTCGGAAGGCATCCCGCTGGGGGCGATCCAGGTGCCGCCGGATGGGCAGCCGATTGTGTTGCTCAATGACCGGCAGACCATTGGCGGCTACCCACGATTGGGCGCGTTGACGCCATTGGCGTTGGCGCGGCTGGCGCAGTGCTTGCCGGGGGAGAAGGTGAGGTTGGCGCCGGTGGTGCAGGAGACGGCGCATCGCCAGCAAGTGGAGTATTTGCAGTACCTTGCCAGAAACTAAAGACCGCCGCAGGACAAAATGTGGGAGCGGGCTTGCTCGCGAAGGCGGTGTATCAGCCAATATATTCGGTGACTGACACTGCGCTTTCGCGCGCAAGACCGCTCCCACATTTGATCGTGGTTGTCTGGGAAACAACTTACTTCGACAAAAAGCGCATCCCTTCCTCAAGCCCGCGCAACGTCAACGGAAACATCTGGTCTTCGATCAAATCCCGGACAATCCCGGTGGACGCCGTATAGCCCCAGGTATCTTTCGGGTACGGATTAATCCAGATCAGCTTCTTGTACTTCTCCATGAACCGCTGCATCCACACATACCCGGGCTCTTCATTCCAGTGCTCGACGCTGCCGCCGGCCTGGGTGATTTCATACGGCGCCATGGCCGCATCGCCGATAAAGATCACTTTGTAGTCGGCACCGTACTTGTGCAGCAAATCCTGGGTCGAGGTGCGTTCCGAGCCCCGGCGCATGTTGTTCTTCCACACCGATTCATAAATGAAATTGTGGAAGTAGAAATACTCCAGGTGCTTGAACTCGGTCTTGCACGCCGAGAACAACTCTTCGCAAGTCTTCACATGGGCATCCATCGAGCCGCCGATGTCGAACAGCAGCAACAGCTTGATGGTGTTGCGCCGCTCCGGGCGCATCTGGATATTCAGCAGCCCGGCATCGCGGGCCGTATGGTCGATGGTGCCGTCAATGTCGAGCTCTTCCGCCGCACCCTGGCGTGCGAACTTGCGCAGGCGGCGCAGGGCGATCTTGATGTTGCGCGTGCCCAGTTCCACCGAATCATCGAGGTTCTTGTACTCGCGCTGGTCCCAGACCTTGACCGCCTTGCCCTGGCGCTTGCCGGCATCCCCCACGCGTATGCCTTCGGGGTTGAAGCCGCCAGAGCCGAAGGGGCTGGTACCGCCGGTGCCGATCCACTTGTTGCCGCCGGCGTGGCGTTCTTTCTGTTCTTCGAGACGTTTCTTGAATTCTTCGATGAGCTTGTCGAGGCCGCCGAGGGACTGGATCTGTGCGCGCTCTTCGTCGGTCAGCGAGCGTTCGAATTCCTTGCGCAGCCAGTCTTCGGGGATCAGCGCCTGCAGGTGATCGTCGAGTTTTTCCAGGCCGTTGAAGTAGGCGCCGAAGGCCCGGTCGAACTTGTCGAAATGCCGTTCGTCCTTCACCAGGATCGCCCGGGCCAGGTAGTAGAACTCGTCCATGTCGGCGAAGGTCACGCGCTGTTTCAGCGCGTTGATCAGGTCCAGCAGCTCACGCACCGACACCGGCACCTTGGCTGCACGCATTTCATTGAACAGGTTGAGCAGCATGGCAATCGCCCTTATCGGTTACCGCGACGGCTCATGAACGCCAGGCGTTCCAGCAACTGCACGTCCTGCTCGTTCTTCACCAGGGCACCGGCCAGGGGCGGGATGGCCTTGGTGGGGTCGCGCTCGCGCAGTACCGCTTCGCCGATGTTGTCGGCCATCAGCAGTTTCAGCCAGTCCACCAGTTCGGAGGTGGACGGTTTTTTCTTCAGGCCCGGTACTTTGCGCACGTCAAAGAATACGTCGAGGGCTTCGCTGACCAGGTCTTTCTTGATGTCCGGGTAGTGCACGTCGACGATCTTTTGCAGAGTGGTGCGGTCCGGGAAGGCGATGTAGTGGAAAAAGCAGCGGCGCAGGAACGCGTCCGGCAGCTCTTTTTCGTTGTTGGAGGTAATGATGATGATCGGGCGCTTCTTGGCCTTGATGGTCTCGTCGATTTCGTAGACGTAGAACTCCATCTTGTCGAGTTCTTGCAGCAGGTCGTTGGGGAACTCGATGTCGGCCTTGTCGATTTCGTCGATCAGCAGGATGACCCGCTCCTCGGACTCGAAGGCTTCCCAGAGCTTGCCCTTTTTCAGGTAGTTGCGTACGTCGTGCACCTTGTCCACGCCCAGCTGCGAGTCCCGCAGGCGGCTCACCGCGTCGTACTCGTACAGGCCCTGGTGCGCCTTGGTGGTGGACTTGATGTGCCAGGTGATCAGCTTGGCGCCAAAGGATTCGGCCAGTTGCTCGGCGAGCATGGTCTTGCCGGTGCCCGGTTCGCCCTTGACCAGCAGTGGCCGCTCCAAGGTGATGGCGGCGTTGACGGCCAGTTTCAGGTCATCGGTGGCAACGTAGGCCTGGGTGCCTTCGAACTTCATCTATCAATCCTCGAACGTGACGCCGAACGGTGCAGGACCGAAGCGGGCGAGTAATCAGCTTGGCCCGACTATACCGCGCAGCCCCGGCGACTGTGAACGCAGACGGGCTATTCAGTCTCTGAATGGGCAGTCACGTTGAAGATCAATCTGTCGAGGGCTTGGGTTGTTCATAGCGGGCGTTGAAGGCCTGGACAAAACCATTGCGCAAAATCTGCAAAAACGCCTGGAACGCGCTGATATCTTGCTGGTGCACGTTGCCGCTGAGCTCCACGCGGGTGGCGAACTGGTTTTTCTGCTGGTTCTTCAGCACGGTTTCGCTGACGCCAACCACCGCCTCCCAGATCGACCGGAAGATGCCCTTGTCCTTGTTCTCGACATCCTGCTGCCAGTTGAACACTTCGACATTGCGCAGCAAAGGCTTGATGTAGCCGGTCAACTGGCCTTTTTCGGCCTGGGCTTCCACCACCAGGTCGCCGGTGCCGGCATTGAAGTCGAACTTGCCGTAGGCCGAGGCGAAGTCATTCATGCGCTTGAGTTCGATATCCCGGGCCCGGAAGCGGAATTCGAAGTTTTCGAAATTGCTCAAGGGGTCGAACGTGGCGGTGGCTTCCAGCGGTGCCTGGCCCAGGAACAGCGCCTTGCCGTCGAAACGTGCGTCGCGCTGGCCTTTGACATCCACCACGTTGGTCAGGTTGTAGAAGCTGGCGTTGACCTGGGTTGCGTACATATTGACCGGCGGTTTCGAACTGAAGTTATGGAACGCGATCTTTCCGTCGTCGATGCGTACCTCGTTGAGGGTGATCGGCAACAGTTTGCTCAGTTGTGCCCGCCAGTCGGTGCCCTGACCGGTCTGGGACGCCTGTTTGTTGGTGCCGCCGTCGACGAAGTTCAGCTCCGGCTTGATGAACTGTGCCTCGGCCACCACTGCGTGGTCGTACCACAGCGAATGCCAGCTGACCGACAGGTCGATCACCGGCGCCTTGACGAACGGTACCGGCACCTTGCCGTCGACCTTGACGATCTGCAAGCCGTTGATCCGATAGGCGCCGCGCCACAGTGCGAGGTCGACATCGGTGACCTGGCCGCGGTAATCGCCCATGTCGGCGAGTTTGTCATTCAGGTAATTGCGCACCAGATAGGGCAGGGCGATATCCAGGACGACCAGCAGTACCACGACCCCGACGAGGGTCCAGAGCGGCCAACTGTAGCGACGTTTCATAGGAAAATTCTCCATCCGTGTAGGCGATTGACTGCTGGCGCCGCCGGACGTTCGCTTGACTGGACGCCTTGCAGCACGAGGCATACCCTTGGGGCCTTCCTGAAATTGCCTTAAGGACCCGTCATGAGCCGCATTTTTGCAGACAACGCGCACTCCATCGGTAACACGCCCCTGGTTCAGATCAACCGTATCGCGCCGCGTGGCGTGACTATCCTGGCCAAGATCGAAGGGCGTAACCCGGGGTATTCGGTGAAGTGCCGGATTGGCGCAAACATGATCTGGGATGCCGAAGGCAGCGGCAAACTCAAGCCGGGCATGACCATTGTCGAGCCGACTTCCGGCAACACCGGGATCGGCCTGGCATTTGTTGCCGCCGCCCGTGGTTACAAGCTGTTGCTGACCATGCCCGCCTCCATGAGCATCGAGCGCCGCAAGGTGCTCAAGGCCCTCGGCGCCGAACTGGTGTTGACCGAGCCGGCCAAGGGCATGAAGGGCGCGATTGAAAAAGCCGGCGAAATCCTTGCCAGCGACCCGGCCAAGTACTTTATGCCGGCCCAGTTCGAAAACCCGGCCAACCCGGCGATCCACGAGAAAACCACCGGTCCGGAAATCTGGAATGACACTGATGGCGCGGTGGACGTGCTGGTAGCGGGCGTGGGCACTGGCGGCACCATCACCGGGGTGTCGCGCTATATCAAGAACATCCAGGGCAAGCCGATCCTGTCGGTGGCGGTCGAGCCGATCAGTTCGCCGGTGATTACCCAGGCGCTGGCCGGTGAAGAGATCAAGCCCAGCCCCCACAAGATCCAGGGTATCGGCGCCGGTTTTGTGCCGAAGAACCTCGACCTGTCGATGGTCGACCGGGTCGAACTGGTCAGCGACGAAGAATCCAAGGCCATGGCGTTGCGCCTGATGCAGGAGGAGGGGATTCTGTGTGGTATCTCCTGCGGCGCGGCGATGGCCGTGGCGGTGCGACTGGCGGAGAAGCCGGAAATGCAGGGCAAGACCATCGTCGTGGTGCTGCCGGACTCCGGTGAACGCTACCTGTCGAGCATGCTGTTCGCCGATTTGTTCACCGATCAGGAAAACCAGGCTTGATTCAAATCAGCGCGATGGCGTGGCCCTTATGCATAATTGGCCCGTTATCGCGCACCGCTAGATGCTGATTGTTGGAGTGCGCGGGTTTTTCCCGAGGCCCGGAGTGTTTATCATGGCCGGCTGCTACGTCTGGTTTCCCCTTAACGGGAGGCTAATGGCCAGACGCCTATTTCCAGGAGTTGCTGCATGACCTTTTCTTTGGCCGCCAAACTGTCGGTGTTGCTGCTGTTTATCGGCAGCACGCTGTATGTGCATTTGCGTGGCAAGGCCCGTTTGCCGATGTTGCGTCAGTTCGTCAACCATTCAGCGCTGTTCGCCCCGTACAACGCCTTGATGTACATCTTCTCCGCCGTGCCGTCCAAGCCGTACCTGGACCGCAGCAAGTTCCCGGAGCTGGACGTGCTCAAGGACAACTGGGAAGTGATTCGCGAAGAGGCCATGCACCTGTTCGACGAGGGCTACATCCGCGCCGCGGAGAAGAACAACGACGCCGGTTTCGGCTCGTTCTTCAAGAAGGGCTGGAAGCGTTTCTACCTCAAGTGGTACGACAAACCGTTGCCGTCGGCTGAACTGCTGTGCCCGAAAACCGTGGCCCTGGTCAGCAGTATTCCCAACGTCAAGGGCGCGATGTTCGCCCTGTTGCCAGGTGGCAGCCACCTCAACCCGCACCGTGACCCGTTTGCCGGTTCGCTGCGTTATCACCTGGGGCTGTCCACGCCGAACTCCGATGACTGCCGTATTTTCGTCGACGGCCAGGTGTACGCCTGGCGCGACGGTGAAGACGTAATGTTCGACGAGACCTACGTGCACTGGGTGAAGAACGAAACCGAGCACACCCGGGTGATCCTGTTCTGCGACATCGAACGCCCGCTGAGCAACCGCCTTATGACCCGCATCAACCGTTGGGTCAGCGCGCAACTGGGGCGCGCCACCGCACCGCAGAACCTGGATGACGAACGCGTTGGCGGGATCAACCAGGCGTATGCCTGGAGCAAGCGCTTCAGCGACAGCTTCAGTGGCGTGGTCAAGCAGTGGAAGCGCAAGCATCCGAAGGCTTATCGCATCCTGCGGCCAGTGCTGGCGGTGGTGGTGCTGACGGCGCTGGGGTATTGGTTGTTTGGTTAAGGCGTTTGCAGGCTCGAAAAAACCGCTCCGATGAGCGGTTTTTTTATGCGCTGGATTTGTGCGGGCGAAGTTATTGCAAAGCATGTCCCCAGCTGGTTATAGTCGGCCGCAGGTGTTTCCAGACACCTTGTTCATCCCTCCATAAAAGATCAGCACATGCCAGCTTCCCTGCGCATAGCGGTAGTCGATTCAGCGGTCAACGCTGCGGTCGTGCCGTGCGGGAGCCAGCAGCCTGCGCAGATCAGTCACTACCCCCCACCTGTCAGTAGCACGCCGGTGTACGCAGTCGTATCACCGCCGGGTGTTGGCATTTCGGGCTGATCAGCTGATGGCTGTTCCCCTGTGCCCGCCTGAAAAAACCTACTGAATTTCAGCTGTTGCTGAGTTGGCTTTTTGCCTGATCACAGGTGGTATCCATGTCTGTTCTTTCGAAACAATCCGTGGCCGCGGCGGCCTCGACGAGCCTGTTTGTCTTGCTGTGGAGCAGCGGGGCGATTTTCTCCAAATGGGGCCTGGCCCACGCTTCACCCTTTGCGTTTCTGCTGATCCGTTTCGCCATCGCCCTGGCGGGGTTGGTGATACTGGTACCGATCCTCAAGCTGAGGTTGCCGCGTCCCGGCAAGCCGATGCTTTACGCGGCGGCTACCGGGCTGGTGCTGTTGGGGGCCTACCAGATTTTCTATCTGCTGGCCCTGGACCTCAAAGTCACGCCCGGCATGATGGCAACCATCATGGGCGTGCAACCGATCCTGACCGTGGTGTTGATGGAGCGCCGGCGCTCCTGGAGCCGGATGTTCGGCCTCGCGCTGGGATTGGCGGGGTTGATCATGGTGGTGTACCAGGGCATCGGGATGTCCGGCATGTCCCTGGCAGGCATGCTTTTTGGCCTGTTGGCCCTGGCCAGCATGACCTTTGGTTCGATCATGCAGAAGCGCATCACCGATAACCCGTTGGGCACGCTGCCTGTGCAATACCTGGCCGGCTTGCTGTTGTGCTCGGTGTTTGTGCCGTTCCAGCCGTTCCACTTTGAACACAACACCGGCTTTTTCGTGCCGGTGCTGTGGATGGGGCTGGTGGTGTCGTTGCTGGCGACGCTGTTGCTGTACCGGCTGATTGCCCGGGGCAACCTGGTGAATGTCACCAGCTTGTTCTACCTGGTGCCCGCGGTGACGGCGGTGATGGACTACCTGATCTTCGGCAACAAGCTGGCAATGTTGAGCTTGCTGGGGATGGGCTTGATCATCGTCGGATTGGCTTTTGTGTTCCGTAAGGGCTGATAAAACCAACGCTGTAGGAGCCAAAAAGCTCCTACAGCTTGCGGGCCAATTTCCCCGGCCGAAGCACCAGCCACAACGCCCCCGCAATCAACAACCCGCCATACAGATGCGCCATGGACAACGGCTCATCCAGCAGCAACGCGCCCCACAACACCCCGAATGGCGGAATCATGAAGGTCACGGTCATCGACTTCACCGGGCCGATGGACGTCAGCAAGCGGAAGTACAGGATGTAGGCAAACGCCGTGCATACCAGCCCCAACCCCAGCAGCGACAACCATACAGGCCAGCCACCCCAGCTGACCGGTGGATGGCTGATGGCACTCCAGGCAAACAGCGGCAGCAGGAACAGCGTGGCCCCGAGCATGCTGCCCAGGGCCGCCAGGCGACTGTCCAGCCCGCCCTGTTGATCGAGCCAGCGGCGTGCCAAAAAGCCGGCAAAGCCATAGCAGGTGGTCGCCAACAGGCATGCCAGCGCACCCATCAACAATTCCATGTCGAAGGCCACCGGCCCGGCGCGGGTCAGGATGCCAACGCCGAACAGGCCCAGGCATACCCCGGCGATTTTCGACGGCGTGAGGCGCTCACTGAAAAACAACCCGCCAATCAGCACGCCCATCAGTGGCGTCGTGGCATTGAAGATCGCCGAGTAACCGGCCGGCAGCACTTGGGCCGCCACTGAATACATGGTCGCGGGAATGCCCGAGTTGATCACCCCGAGCAACAGGACCGTCTTGAACTTGCCCTGGAAATCCCAACTCACCCGCATCATGGCGAGGATCACCAGCAGGCCGGTGGCGGCAATCGACACCCGGAAAAACGCGGTAGGAAGGGTGCCGATTTCCGGCGCGATAATTCGCATGAACAAAAAACTCGCGCCCCAGATAGCGGCCAGCACCAACAGGTGCAGGGTGTCGACAGGTCTCACGGAGGAACTCCAGTTTGATAAGGGCGGAAGTGTTGCCCACCGACCTGTCTGACACAATCGCTAATACATGTTTTACAGCACGAAACGCGTCACCAAGCCATTGAGGTCCACCGCCAGCCGCGACAGTTCCTGGCTGGCCGCCGAGGTCTGGGTGGCACCGGCGGCGGTTTGCGTCGACAGGTCCCGGATGTTCACCAGGCTGCGGTCCACCTCACGGGCCACCAACGCTTGCTGCTCGGCGGCGCTGGCGATCACCAGGTTGCGCTGGCTGATCTGCGAGATCGCCGCCGTGATTTTCTCCAGTGCACTGCCGGCGCTGTTGGCCCGCTGCAAGGTCTGGCCGGCGTGTTCGGCGCTGCTGTTCAGGGCGCCGACGGTGTCCTGGGTACCTTGCTGGATACCGTTGATCATCTGCTCGATTTCTTCGGTGGAGTCCTGGGTGCGTTGTGCCAGGGAGCGCACTTCGTCAGCCACCACGGCAAAACCACGACCGGCCTCGCCCGCGCGTGCCGCCTCAATCGCCGCGTTGAGTGCCAGCAGGTTGGTTTGCCCGGCAATCCCGCGAATCACTTCAAGCACCTTGCTGATGTCCTGGGCCTGCGCCGCCAGGCCCTCGGCCTTGGTCGAGGCACCGAGGACTTCGTCCACCAGGTTCTGGATCGAGCTGATGGTTTCGCTGATCTGGTAGTGACCGTGCTTGCTGTCTTCGTCGGAGGCCTTGGAGGCTTCGGCGCTGGACACCGCATTGCCCGCCACTTCATCGACTGCCGCGCTCATCTGCGTCACGGCGGTGGCAGCCTGTTCGATCTCGTCGTTCTGCGCTTGCAGGCCGCGGGTGCTCTGCTCCATTACCGAACTCATCTCCTCCGCCGCCGAGGCCAACTGCTGCGACGATTCGCTGATGCCACGGATGGTTTCCTGCAGGTTGGCCTGCATGGTGGCCAGCGCGGTGAGCAGTTGCGCCGGCTCATCCTTGCCCTCCACGACGATCGGCCGGCTCAGATCGCCGGAGGCGATGGTGCGGGCCACTGTCAGTGCCTGACCAATGGGCGCGGTGATGCTGCGGGTCAGCAGCCAGGCCAGCAGCAAAGTTGCCATCAGGGCGGTGACGATGATGGTGCCGACCACCCATTGGGCGCTGGTGTACATCTGCGCCGCCGATGTTGCGGCGTCTTCCACACCTTTTTGGTTGAAGGTGATCATGTCTTCCAGGCTTTTGTTGAGGACCATGCCTTGGGGGGCGAGGCGGCTGTTGAGCAGGTCCATGGCGTTTTGCTGCTGGTCCTGGTCGACCAGTTGAATCATCTGGCCGACGATCGTCATATAGCTCGCAACGTTGGCTTTCAACTGTTTGAGCAGGTCGCGTTCCTGCTCGTTGCTCAGCAGGGTTTCGTGACGGTTCAGCAGTTCTTCAAGGTCGCCACGCTGGCGGGTGATCAGGTTTTTGCTGTTGTCACGCACCCGGGACTCATCGGTGGTGAGCAAGCGCAACGCTTCCAGACGGATGCTGGCGACGTAGGCGGCGCTGTCGTGAATGTTTTCAATACTCGGCATCCACGCCTCTTCGATGATCAGTGCGCTTTCCCGCAGCTTGGCCATCTGGCCTAAACCAAACAGGCCGACCACGATCAACAGGCTGGCCAAAACCCCAAAACTCAGACTGGCGCGCAGGCCGATCCCCATATTCCTCAATGACATCTCAATGCTCCTTTGGCGGTTAGAACCTGTTCCCGGATCGGTCTTCTGACCTTGTTAGGTGGGAGAGGGCGCGCTATATAGCAAAGTGCCACTAGCTAGGGTAGTCAGGGTTTCCCTTACGTTGGATCCAATGGTCGAGAAGCCAGCAGTACCGGGGCAGTAGAGCAAAGACTCTTATTTACCCCGGCTCGCACAGGCAGGCCACGTCACACAAGGCCTGTAGATGAACCGTTTAATGCGGGGAGGGTGACGCGCGGGTTTTTTGTTGACCAGTTAGTCGAATTAAATAAAGAGTAAATAAATGTACGAAATGAACAATCTTGTACAAGTCTGAATGAAAAATGATCCTTCTCCTGTTCCCGCACACTGGCTAAGCTCAGCTCACTCCAAATGCCCGCAGAGGTTTCCCGAATGCCGCAGCCAACGCCCGCCCTCGACATTGCGCAGATGATCCTCGACGGCTTCGACGACTACCGCGAGCACTTCCGCCAGATCACCGACGGCGCCCGGGAGCGTTTTGAAAAGGCGCAGTGGCAGCAAGGGCAGGCGGCATCGGCTGCGCGCATCAATCTTTACGAAGAGAAGGTCAGCGAAGTCACGGCGCGGCTGCGGGCAGCTTTCGATGAAGCCATGTTGCTCGACATTGCCGCCTGGCCGCTGGTGAAAAGTGCCTACATCAGCCTGATCGACCTGCGGTTTGACGATGAGCTGTCCGAGACCTGGTACAACTCGACGTTTTGCGGCCTGTTCAGCCATGACCTGATCAGCGATGGCTGCATGTTCATCCACACCACCCGGCCCAGCCTGCGCCGCGCCCGGGCGGCGCAAACCCGCACCTACAAGCCGGGCGGCAAGCTGGCGGGCATGCTGGAGCAGATTTTCGCCGACTACCGTTTCAGCGAACCCTACGCCGACTTGCCCGCCGACCTGCGCCGCCTGGAGGCGCAATTGCGCGAAAACCTGCCGGACTGGGTGTGCAAGGACCCGGACCTCAACGTCGAACTATTCTCCTCGGTGCTGTACCGCAACAAAGGCGCGTACCTCGTCGGGCGCATCTACACCCGCGACGAACAGTGGCCGCTGGTGATCCCGCTGCTGCATCGGGAAGGGCGCGGCATCCAGATCGACGCGCTGATCACCGACGAGGCCGATGTGTCGATCATCTTCTCGTTCACCCGCTCCTATTTCATGGTGGACGTGCCGGTGCCGGCGGAGTTTATCGGCTTCCTCAAGCGCATCCTGCCGGGCAAGCACATCGCCGAGTTGTACACCTCCATCGGCTTCTACAAACACGGCAAATCCGAATTCTACCGGGCGCTGATCAACCACCTTGCCACCACCGATGACCAGTTCATCATGGCGCCGGGCGTGCGCGGCATGGTCATGAGCGTGTTTACCCTGCCGGGCTTCAATACCGTGTTCAAGATCATCAAGGACCGGTTTTCACCGTCGAAAAACGTCAACCGCGCCACCGTGATCGAGAAGTACCGGTTGGTGAAAAGTGTCGACCGGGTAGGGCGCATGGCCGACACCCAGGAGTTCGCCGACTTCCGTTTTCCGTTGAGCAAATTCGAGCCTGAATGCCTGGCCGAACTGCTGGAAGTCGCCGCCGGTACCGTCGAAGTCGAAGGCGATACGGTACTGATCCGCCACTGCTGGACCGAGCGGCGCATGACCCCGCTGAACCTCTACCTGGAAAACGCCAACGAAGCCCAGGTGCGCGAAGCCCTGGAAGACTACGGCCTGGCGATCAAGCAACTGGCGGCGGCGAATATTTTCCCGGGCGACATGCTGCTGAAGAATTTTGGCGTCACCCGCCACGGTCGCGTGGTGTTCTATGACTATGACGAAATCTGTTTCCTGACCGAGGCCAACTTCCGCCACATCCCGGCGCCGCGTACCCCGGAAGATGAAATGGCCTCCGAGCCCTGGTATTCCATCGGTCCGCTGGACGTGTTCCCCGAGGAGTTCCCGCCATTCCTGTTTGCTGATTCCGACCAGCGCCGCCTGTTCGACGAACTGCACGGCGAGTTGTACAACGCCGACTACTGGAAAGGCCTGCAAGAGGCGATTCGCGCCGGCAAGGTAATCGATGTGTTTCCTTACCGGCGCAAGGGCCTGGACAATGAATGAGGGGAGCGCGCGGCGGCGCTTTTCTGCGACAATCCGCCCCCTGCCTACATAGACGACCTTTGCGTACCTGATGACTGACCAAGCGCCCGCTATCGACCAACTGCTGAAAAACCTCGATCACGCCATGCTCGCCGACCGCCACCGCTTGCGGCGGCAGCTGCTTGAGCTGCGCAAGAAACCCGATGAGGAAAAACTTGCGCAGTGGGTGACGCGGATGCAGGCCTCCTGCGCTCAGGTGACGGCGCGGCGCGCCAGCCTTCCGGTGATTCGCTATGACGACAGCCTGCCGATCGCCGCCAAGCGTGACGAGATCAAGGAAGCGTTGCTCAAGCATCAGGTGCTGATCATTGCCGGTGAGACCGGTTCGGGTAAAACCACCCAGTTGCCGAAAATCTGCCTGGAAATCGGCCGCGGCCAATACGGCCTGATCGGCCACACCCAGCCGCGGCGGATTGCGGCGCGCAGCGTGGCGAGCCGGGTCGCGGAAGAGTTGGCAACGCCGCTGGGTTCCCTGGTGGGTTATCAGGTGCGGTTTGAAGACCAGAGTGATTCCAACACCCTGATCAAGCTGATGACCGACGGCATCCTGCTGGCCGAAACCCAGAACGACCGCTATCTCGAACGCTACGACACGATCATCGTCGACGAAGCCCACGAACGCAGCCTGAACATCGACTTCCTGCTGGGTTATCTGAAAACCCTGCTGCCGCGTCGCCCGGATCTCAAGGTCATCATCACCTCGGCCACCATCGACCTGGAGCGCTTTTCCAAGCACTTCGACGATGCGCCGATTGTCGAGGTGTCGGGCCGCACCTTCCCGGTGGAAACCTGGTACCGCCCGCTGACCCTGGAGCAGGACGAGGAGGGCAACCGCGTCGAGGACGACCTGACCGTCGACCAGGCGATTCTCGCCACTCTCGATGAGATCGCCGCCTTCGAGCGCAGCGAGCGCAAGAGCCCCGGCGATGTGCTGGTGTTCCTGCCCGGCGAGCGCGAGATTCGCGACGCTGCCGACATGCTGCGCAAGGCCCAGCTCAAGCACACTGAAATCCTGCCGCTGTATGCGCGCCTGTCTCCGGCGGAGCAGCAGCGGATCTTCCAGTCGCACCCAGGCCGGCGTGTGGTGCTGGCGACCAACGTCGCGGAAACCTCGCTGACCGTGCCAGGCATTCGTTATGTGATCGACAGTGGCACCGCGCGCATCAGCCGCTACAGCTACCGGGCCAAGGTGCAGCGACTGCCGATCGAGGCGATTTCCCAGGCCAGTGCCAACCAGCGTAAAGGCCGGTGCGGGCGGGTCGAACCCGGTATCTGCGTGCGCTTGTACAGCGAAGAGGATTTTATCGGGCGCCCGGAATTTACCGACCCCGAGATTCTTCGCACAAACCTCGCGGCCGTAATCCTGCAGATGCTGCACCTGCGCCTGGGCGAGATCACCGATTTCCCGTTTATCGAGCCGCCGGACGGCAAGGCCATCAGCGACGGTTTCAACCTGCTGCAAGAGTTGTCCGCCGTTGACCGCAACAGCCAGCTGACACCGATGGGCCGCCAGTTGGCGCGTCTGCCGGTGGACCCACGCATGGGCCGCATGTTGCTGGAGGCAGCCAAGCTTGGCAGCCTGCAGGAAGTGCTGATCGTCGCCAGCGCCATGTCGATCCAGGACCCGCGCGAGCGTCCGCCGGAGCGCCAGCAAGCCGCCGACCAGGCTCACGCACAATGGAAGGACGCGGATTCGGACTTCGCCGGGTTGGTGAACCTGTGGCGTGGTTTTGAAGAGCAGCGCCAGGAATTGACCGCCAGCCCGCTGCGCAATTGGTGCCGCAAGAATTTCCTGAACTACCTGCGCTTGCGGGAGTGGCGTGACTCCCACCGCCAGTTGAGCCTGATCTGTCGCGACATGCAGTTGACCGTCAACAAAGAACCGGCGGACTTCCCCAAACTGCACAAGGCGGTGCTGTCCGGCCTGCTCAGCCAGATTGGCCAGAAGACCGAAGAGGGCGATTACCTCGGCGCGCGTCAGCGGCGTTTCTGGATTCACCCGTCGTCGGGTATTGGCAAGAAGCGTCCGCAATGGCTGATGACCGCCGAGCTGGTGGAAACCACCAAGCTGTACGCGCGGATGGTGGCCAAGATCGACGCCGACTGGATCGAGCCGTTGGCCGGGCACCTGATCAAGAAAAACCACTTCGAGCCCCATTGGGAAAAGAAGCGCGGCCAGGTGGTGGCGTTTGAGCAGATCACCCTGTTCGGGTTGATCATCGTCGGGCGCCGGCCGGTGCATTACGGGCCGATTGATCCGGTGACGTCCCGCGAGCTGTTTATCCGCGAAGGCCTGGTGCGCGGCGAGATCCAGTCCCGAGCGCGCTGCCTGACGGCCAACCAGCAATTGCTGGAGCAGCTCGACGAACTGGAAGCCAAGGCCCGCCGGCGCGACATCCTGGCGGACGAAGAAACCCTGTACGCCTTCTACGACGCGCGCCTGCCGGCGGAGATTCACCAGACCGCGACCTTCGACAGTTGGTACAAGGTCAACAGCCAGAAAGACCCGCAGCTGTTGATCATGCGCGAAGAAGACGTACTGGCCCGCGAGGCCAGCGAAGTCACCGCCGCCCATTACCCCGACACCTTGCACCTGGGCGACCTGGCGCTGGCCTTGAGTTATCACTTCGAACCCAACCATCCACGGGACGGTGTGACCCTGCGCGTACCGGCGCCGTTGTTGCCGGCCTTGCCGCCCGAGCGCCTGGAATGGCTGGTGCCGGGTGTGATCGAGGCCAAGTGCATTGCCCTGGTGCGCAACTTGCCCAAGGCCCTGCGCAAGAACTTCGTGCCGGTGCCGGATTTCGTCAAGGCGGCGTTGCAACGTATCGAGTTTGGCCAAGGCTCGTTGCCTCAGGCCTTGGGGCGCGAGTTGCTGCGCATGACCGGGGCACGGGTCAGCGATGAAGCCTGGGCCGAGGCTGCGCAGCAGGTGGAGAGCCACCTGAAGATGAACCTGGAAGTGGTCGACGGCCAGGGCAAGTTCCTCGGTGAAGGCCGCGACCTGGCCGAGTTGACCGCGCGTTTCGCCGAGGCCAGCCAAGCTGCGTTGGCGGTGCCGCAGACTGCGAAGAGCCAGCAGCCGGTGGAGGCCAAGGTGTTCGCGGCGGTGGCCGAGAAAACCCAGCAAAACATCGCCGGGCTTTCGATGACGGTGTATCCGGCCTTGGTCGAAGAAAACGGCACGGTCAAGGAAGGGCGTTTCTCTACCGCTGCCGAGGCTGAGTTCCAGCACCGTCGAGCCTTGCAGCGCCTGCTGCTGCAACAACTGGCCGAGCCGGCAAAGTTCCTGCGGGGCAAATTGCCGGGCCTGACCGAGTTGGGGTTGATGTACCGCGAGCTGGGGCGTATCGAAGCCCTGGTGGAAGACATTCTGTTGGCCAGCCTCGACAGTTGCGTGCTGGAAGGCGAAGCCAGCCTGCCGCGGGACGGCGCCGGCCTGGCCGCCCTGGCCGAGCGCAAGCGTGGCAGTTGGACCGAGCACGCCGAGCGCCAGGCGCGCCTGACCCTCGAAATTTTGAAATTGTGGCATGGCCTGCAAAAACGCTTCAAGGGCAGGATTGACCTGGCCCAGGCGGTGGCGCTGAATGATATCAAGCAGCAACTGAGCAATCTGGTGTACCCCGGTTTCGTACGGGAAACCCCGGCGCAATGGTTCAAGGAACTGCCGCGCTTCCTCAAGGCCATCGAGCTGCGCCTGGAGAAATTGCCAAGCCAGGTGCAGAAGGACCGGGTCTGGAGTACCGAGTTGGGCGGCTTGTGGAGCCAGTATCAGAACCGCCTGAACAAACACGCCCAGGAAGGCAAGCGCGACCCTCAGCTGGAGCTGTATCGCTGGTGGCTGGAGGAATACCGGGTTTCGCTGTTTGCCCAGCAGTTGGGCACCAAGGTACCGATTTCCGACAAGCGCCTGAGCAAGCAATGGAGCCTGGTCGAAGCGTGACCGACGTGCGGCAAGCAACTGTGGCGAGCGAGCTTGCTCGCTCGCCACAGGGAAGGTGTTTGTGCGGGATAGGCGCCAAGTGTCCGATGTTGTGGCAAACTTCGCGGTTATAAATGCCGGGATCGTCGAGTTGGGCTGGTGCAGCCGTGGCGCGATGGAATAAAGCGTTTCCAGTTTGAAGGCCGCTGGGCGGCATAAAACTACTTACGGTTTGGTACGACGGTACCAATACCCTTCTGCCTGAACAGATTTAGAGGAACGACCGTGCATAACGTCGTCATCAGCGGCACAGGCCTGTACACCCCGGCCAACAGCATCTCCAACGAAGAGCTGGTGCAGTCTTTCAATGCTTACGTGCAACAGTTCAACCTGGATAACGCCGCCGCCATTGAACGCGGTGACGTGGAGGCCCTGACCGAATCCAGCGCCGCCTTTATCGAGAAGGCCTCGGGCATCAAGAGCCGCTTTGTCATGGACAAGGCCGGCATTCTCGACCCGCAACGCATGGCGCCACGCCTGCCCGAGCGCTCCAACGACGAATGGTCGATCCTCTGCCAGATGGCCGTCAGTGCTGCCGAGCAAGCGTTGCAGCGTGCCGGCAAGACCGCCGCCGATATCGACGGTGTGATCGTCGCCTGTTCCAACCTGCAGCGGGCGTACCCGGCGATTGCCATCGAAGTCCAGGAAGCGCTGGGTATCCAGGGTTTTGGCTTTGACATGAACGTGGCGTGTTCCTCGGCGACCTTCGGTATCCAGAACGCCGCCAACAGCATCCAGCTGGGCCAGGCGCGGGCGATCCTGATGGTCAACCCGGAGATCTGCACCGGCCACCTGAATTTCCGCGACCGCGACAGCCATTTCATCTTTGGCGATGCGGCCACCGCCGTGATCCTGGAGCGGGCCGACCTGGCCACTTCCGAGCATCAGTTCGACGTGGTGAGCACCAAGTTGCTGACCAAGTTCTCCAACAACATCCGCAATAACTTCGGCTTCCTCAACCGCGCGGCGGAAGAGGGGATTGGTGCCCCGGACAAGCTGTTCGTGCAGGAAGGCCGCAAGGTCTTCCGTGATGTCTGCCCGATGGTCGCCGAGTTGATCGGCAAGCACCTGTCGGAAAACCAGCTGAATGTCGGCGATGTGAAGCGTTTCTGGCTGCACCAGGCCAACCTCAGCATGAATCACCTGATCGTGAAGAAACTGCTGGGCCGCGAGGCTTCTGTGGAAGAGGCGCCGGTGATCCTCGATACTTACGCCAACACCAGTTCGGCGGGTTCGGTGATTGCGTTCCACACCTACCAGGACGACTTGCCCAAGGGCGCTGTGGCTGTGCTTAGCTCGTTTGGCGCCGGGTATTCGATTGGTAGCGTGATCCTGCGCAAACGCTGATCATGTTTTGAAATCGAGGTCTTGAATGGCAGCAGCGGACGACGCGCACCTGCTTGAACGATTGCTCAAGGGTGAGCAGCGGGCCTACAAGGAGTTGGTCACCACTTACCAGAGCGCCATGCGCGCCGTGGCCTATGCCATCGTTGGCCAGCGCCATGCCGACGAGGTGGTGCAGGACGCCTGGCTGTCGGTGGTGCGTAACCTGGCGAAGTTTGAGGGGCGTTCCAGCCTCAAGACCTGGCTGCTGACCATCACTGCCAACTCGGCAAAGGGCCGCTACAAGCAAAACCGCCGGGAAGTACTGCTCGATGACTTGCCGGCGCCCCATGGCACCATCGGTGATGATCGCTTTGTGCCCGAAGATGGCCACTGGGCCGTCGCGCCGTTTGCCTGGCACCAGGACACGCCCGAAGCCCTGCTCACTGAAGACGAATTGCGTAAATGCCTGGAGCACACACTGGCCAGTCTTTCCGAGCTGCAAAGCAGCGTACTGCTGCTGCGTGAGCGCCAGGGGCTGGAGTTGGAGGAGATTTGTAATCTTCTGACGCTATCGCTCTCCAATGTTCGTGTGCTGTTGCATCGAGCACGGCTTAAAGTCTTCGCCACGGTGGAGCATTTTGAGGAAACCGGCGAATGTTGACCTGTAAGGAACAAGTGGCACGTTCCAGTGACTATCTCGATGGGCAACTGACCTTTCGCGAGCGCCTGCTGGTGCGCCATCACCTGATGTTCTGCCCCAACTGCCGGCGCTTTATCCGGCAGATGCGCTTGATGCAGGCGACGCTGAAGATCCTGCCCGAGCCGCCTATCGCCGATGTTGATGCGTTGGCCGAACGCCTGGCCGCCGAGCGCTCCCGCGACCAATAATATCCATCACTTTTCACACTGAAACGAAGCCCGCATCGACAAAAGATGCGGGCTTTTTTTTGCTCAAAAAACAACCAAGATGAAAAATATTTCATTTTTATCAGATGTTTTTACATTTTGTATCATCTGCCATTTTCGCCAGTTTTCAGGGCTGTAGCCTTGATTTCCGTAGGCTCTGGCTTATTTCGAATGGCTATTAAAAAGTTCCCGAGTAACAAAATCTTTATGTTCCAGCAACCCGGCTGAAATATCCCCTCGCCAAGATCGCCCCCCAACACCAGCGGCTCTAAACCGCGTGTTTTACCAATGCACAAGACCATCAATTAGGGGAATTTTTCGATGATCCGCAAGCACTTCGCCGGTTTCGCGGCCAGCGCCTTGGCCCTGGCCGTCACCGCCCAGGCTTTCGCCGGTACTGTCACTACTGACGGTGCCGATATCGTTGTCAAAACCAAGGGCGGCCTTGAGGTTGCAACCACCGACCAGAATTTCAGCTTCAAGCTGGGTGGTCGTTTGCAGGCTGATTACGGCACGTTTGATGGTTTTTACACCAAGAATGGCAACTCGGCTGACGCCACATACTTCCGACGTGCCTACCTCGAATTGGGCGGCACGGTGTACAAGGACTGGAAATACCAGATCAACTACGACTTTTCCCACAACTCCGGCAATGCCGATGATGGCTACTTCGACGAAGCGTCCTTCTCGTACGTAGGCTTCAAGCCAGTGGTGATCCGCGCGGGTCGTTTCGACCAGGACTTCGGCCTGGAAAAAGCCACCAGTTCCAAATGGGTGACCGCCATCGAGCGTAACCTCGGTTATGAAGTCGCCGACTGGATCAACTCCCACGAGAACGGCATGGGCCTGCAGGTCAGCGCCGTGGTGGCTGACATGGCCTACCTGTCCTCCAGCGTGTCGTCCAAGGACATCAACGACAAGGACGGCAAAGGCGTGAAGCAGTTCAACGGCCGTGCCGTGTTTGCGCCGATGCACGACAGCGGCAACGTCTTGCACCTGGGTGTGGATGTGGCGGTGCGTGACCTGAAGGACACCTCGTTCGACTCGCGGATCCGTCCTCGCCTGGACGCTCGTGGCGTTGCCACCAACGGCGGTAACGATGCCGGGGCCAACGGCAACCGTGCGACCTTCGGCGGCGGTGTAGGGCTGGACTCCGGCAACCTGACCGCGAACGACGCCTACGACACCGACACGGTGTTCGGCGGCGAATTTGCCTTCGCCCGCGGTCCGCTGTCCCTGCAGGCCGAATACCTGAACCGCAAGATGAAGGCCGACAGCAGCGCTTATCAGGATGTGAAGGCCACGGGTTTCTACGGCCAGGTGGCCTACACGCTGACCGGCGAGTCCCGGGTCTACAAGCTCGACGGCGCCAAGTTCGACACCATCAAGCCGCAGAACAAGCAGTTCGGTGCGTGGGAAGTGTTCTACCGCTACGACAACATCAGCGTTGACGACAAAAACGTGGTGCGTAACAGCGCGACCCGTGAAGTGGGTGACGCCAAGGCAAGCCTGAACACCATCGGTGTCAACTGGTACGCCAACGAAGCGGTGAAGGTGTCTGCCAACTACCTCAAGGTCAGCACTGACAAGATCCAGAACGCCAATGGCGACGACAGCGGCGACGCCATCGTGGCCCGCGTGCAATACGTGTTCTAGGCAACCTGTAATACCGCTCCAAAGCGCTCTTTCCTCATCCGTCAAAGCGCTCCTCATTTGGTTTGCCCCGCCGTTTGGCGGGGCTTTTCTTTGCGCCGTGTCCTGTAGGCGCGAGCTTGCTCGCGAAGAACCCGAGATCACCGCGTTCTGTCAGAATGGTCGCGTTGTCGTTAACGATCATCGCGAGCACGCTCGCTCCTACACAAAGCCGTGACCGTCGGGGAATGGGATGCCGTTACAACGTTTGAATAACCTGTCCGAGATTGCGCCCGATGAATGGAACGCGTTGGTCCCCGTCGATCAGCCGTTTCTGCGCCATGCGTTCCTCAGTGCCCTGGAAGACAGCGCCAGCATCGGCCCGCACTCCGGCTGGCAGCCCGAGCATTTGCTGCACTATGAAGGTGGACGGCTGATTGCCGCGTTGCCCAGCTATCGCAAATGGCATTCCTATGGCGAGTACGTGTTCGACCACGGTTGGGCCGATGCCTGCGAGCGGGCGGGCATCGACTACTACCCGAAATTGCTGACGGCCGTGCCCTTCAGCCCGGTCAGCGGCCCGCGCCTTTTGGCCGCCAGCGCCGAGGACGGTTTCGAATTGCTTAAAAGCCTGCCCGGTTACCTGGAAATCGAAGGCCTTTCCAGCGCCCATATCAACTTTACCGACGCCCTCGCAGACACCGCACTGGCCCGGCAGCCGGGCTGGCTGCAACGCCTGGGCTGCCAGTTTCATTGGCAAAACCGCGGCTACCGCGACTTCCAGGACTTTCTCGACGCCCTGAGTTCGCGCAAGCGTAAACAGATGCGCAAGGAGCGCGAGCAAGTGGCGGGGCAGGGCATCGAGTTCGAGTGGCTGCAAGGTCATGAGTTGAGCGAGGCGCAGTGGGATTTTGTCTACGCCTGTTACGCCAATACCTACGCCATACGCCGACAATCGCCCTACCTGTCCCGGAATTTTTTCAGCCTGCTGGCCGAGCGCATGCCCGAGGCGATTCGCGTGGTGCTGGCCAAGCAAGGTTCACGGCCGGTGGCCATGGCCTTCAGCCTGATCGGCGGCGACAGCTTTTATGGGCGTTACTGGGGCTGCCTGGCCGAGTTCGACCGGCTGCATTTCGAGACTTGCTTCTACCAAGGCATGGATTACGCGATTGCCCATGGCCTGCAGCGTTTCGACGCCGGCGCCCAGGGCGAGCACAAGTTGATTCGCGGGTTTGAGCCGGTGATCACGCACTCCTGGCATTACCTGCGACACCCGGGATTGAAGACCGCCGTGGCGGATTTCCTGGAGCGCGAAAGCGTGGGGATCCTGGCGTATGCCGAGGAGGCGAGAGCAGCCCTGCCTTATCGGCAGGGCTGAACCTGTCTGGCTCAGGCGGTTTTTTCCGTGCCGAGCCATCGATAGGTAATGCCGCCGACCACTGCACCGAGGATCGGCGCCAGCCAGAACATCCACAACTGCTGCAGCGCCCAACCGCCGACAATCAGCGCCGGGCCGGTACTGCGGGCCGGGTTGACCGAGGTGTTGGTGACCGGGATCGAGATCAGGTGGATCAGCGTCAGCGCCAGGCCAATGGCAATGGGCGCGAAGCCCGTCGGCACACGGCGGTCGGTGGCGCCGAGGATGATCAACACGAACATCGCCGTCATCACCAGCTCGCACACAAACCCCGCTGCCATCGAATAACCACCAGGCGAATGCTCGCCGTAGCCGTTGCTGGCCAGGCCCGAAGCCAGTTCGAACCCCGGCTTGCCGCTGGCTATGAAGTACAACAGTGCAGCGGCAACGACGCCGCCGATTACCTGGGACACGATGTACGCCGGTAACTCCCTGGCCGGAAATCTTCCGCCCACTACCAGCCCCACCGACACTGCAGGGTTCAGGTGACAACCGCTGATGTGCCCGATGGCAAATGCCATGGTCAGCACCGTGAGCCCGAACGCCAGGGCCACACCGAGCACACCGATCCCGACCGGGGACGATGCGGCCAGTACCGCACTGCCGCAGCCACCCAACACCAGCCAAAACGTACCCAGTCCTTCCGTAACGGAACGTTTGAACAGTGACATGAACACATCCTTAATAGATTGCTCTATCTGATTAACGGGTCTGTGATGCATCCCTGCTGCCTTAAATCAGGGCCCTCCTGGGGCCTGATTGGAGTACAGCAGGATTGTGTCGCAAGACCAGCGGGATAGAGAAAACTGTCAGAATTGTTCGGAATTGAGGTCGCGGTTAACCAACGGAATCAGTCTATTCCGACGAAGCCACCGGTCTGGTGTTGCCACAATCGCGCATACAAACCGCCGTGTGCGAGCAATTCGGCATGGCTGCCGGTCTCGGCGATCTGGCCTTTTTCCAGCACCACCAGCCTGTCCATTCTGGCAATGGTGGAAAGCCGGTGGGCGATTGCGATTACCGTCTTGCCCTGCATCAGGGTTTCCAGGCTTTCCTGGATCGCCGCTTCGACTTCCGAATCCAGCGCGGAGGTGGCTTCGTCCATGATCAGGATTGGCGCATCCTTGAGCAGTACCCGGGCGATGGCGATGCGCTGACGTTGCCCGCCGGAGAGTTTCACCCCGCGTTCGCCGACGTGGGCGTCGAGGCCGGTGCGGCCCTCGGCGTCCGACAGCAATGGGATGAACTCGTCGGCGCGGGCCTTGTGCACGGCGGCCCAAAGCTCTTCGTCGGTGGCGTCCGGCTTGCCATACAGCAAGTTGTCGCGGATCGAACGGTGCAGCAGCGAGGTGTCCTGGGTGATCATGCCGATCTGTTCGCGCAAGGTTTCCTGGGCGACGTCGGCGATGTTCTGGCCGTCGATCAGGATACGGCCGCCTTGCAGGTCGTACAGGCGCAACAGCAGGTTGACCAGGGTGGATTTACCCGCGCCGGACGGACCGATCAGGCCGATCTTTTCACCCGGTTCAATCGCCAGGTTCAAGCCGCTGATGATCCCGCTCTTCTTGCCGTAGTGGAAATCCACCTGATCGAACCGCACCTCGCCATGGGGCACTTCCAGGCGCGGGGCATTTTCCCGGTCGGTCACTGCCAGCGGCTGGGCGATGGTTTTCAGGCCGTCCTGGACCATGCCGATGTTTTCGAAAATGCCGTTGACCACCCACATGATCCAGCCGGACATGTTGACGATACGAATCACCAGGCCGGTGGCCAGGGCGATGGCGCCCACCGAAATCAGGGATTGGGTCCACAGCCACAGGGCAAGGCCGGTGGTGGTGACAATCAGCAGGCCGTTCATGGTGGTAATCACGATGTCCATGCTGGTCACGACGCGGCTGGCCAGCTGGGTTTTCTCGGTCTGCTCGACGATCGCTTCCCTGGCGTAGTTCTGCTCGAAATTGGTATGAGCGAACAGCTTCAAGGTGGTGATGTTGGTGTAGCCGTCGACGATCCGCCCCATCAGTTTTGAGCGTGCCTCGGAGGAGATGACCGAGCGCTCCTTGACCCGTGGCACGAAGTACCGCAGGGCCAGGCTGTAGGCGACGATCCAGGTGATCAGCGGGATCATCAGGCGCCAGTCGGCTTCGGCGAACAGCACCAGGGCGCTGATGGCGTAGATCGCCACGTGCCAGATCGCGTCCACGGCGGCCACTGCGGAGTCGCGCAGGGAGTTGCCGGTTTGCATGATGCGCTGGGCAATGCGCCCGGCGAAATCGTTCTGGAAGAAGTTCAGGCTCTGTTTGAGCACATAGCTGTGGTTTTGCCAGCGGATCAGGCTGGTCATGCCGGGGCTGATGGTCTGGTGCACCAGCAGGTCATGCAGGGCGCCGAAGATCGGGCGCAACAGCAGGGCGACCACGGCCATCCAGATCAGCTCGGTGGCGTGGATCTGGAAGAAGTTGGCGGGCGGCGTGCCCTGGGCCAGGTCGATGATGCGGCTCAGGTAGCTGAACAGCGCCACTTCGATCAGCGCGCCGATCAGGCCCACCACCAGCAAGGCGGCAAAGCTTGGCCATACCTGGCGCAGGTAATAGACGTAGAAGGGTAGGACTTTGTCTGGAGGGGCCGCGCTGGGAGGTTCGCGGAAGATGTCGATCAGTTGTTCAAAACGACGATAGAGCATTAGGTCTGACGCCCGCGCGGCGGGCTCTCCTGTTCAAATGCGCGCGACGCCTTGCGGGCCCCGCGCGAAACTCCCTGTAGCCTTCAGTCGATGCGCTTGGCCGACTTGATCAGGACAGGATCGATTGGCACGTTCTGCATGCCCTGTTTGGTGGTGGTCTGCGAGTTGACGATGATGTCGACCACGTCCATGCCCTTGACCACTTTGGCGAACACCGCGTAACCGGCATCACGGCCCGGGTCGAGGAAGGCATTGTCCGCAACGTTGATGAAGAATTGGCTGGTGGCGGAGTTCGGGTCGTTGGTACGCGCCATCGACAGGGTGCCGCGCACGTTATGCAGGCCGTTGCTGGCTTCGTTCTTGATCGGTGCTTCGGTCGGCTTTTGCGACATTTGCTGGGTAAAACCACCGCCCTGCACCATGAAGCCCGGGATTACCCGGTGAAAAATGGTGTTGGTGTAGAAGCCCTTGTCGACATAGGCCAGGAAGTTCTTGGTACTGATCGGGGCTTTGACCGGGTCCAGTTCGATCTCGATGTCGCCATTGGTGGTGGTGATCAAGACGTGGGGGGCCTTGGCGGGTTCGGCCGCCATCAGGTTGGCAGCGAACAGTACGGAACCGGCAAAGAAGGCGATTTTTTTCAGCATGGGTCAGTGATCCTGGGTTGTGGTTTCGACTGTCTTGAGAAAATCGAGCAGGGTGTTGTTGAAGCGTTCGGGTTGGTCCAGCGGCGTGGCATGGCGGGAATCCTCGATCACCACCAGCCGCGCATCGGGCAGCAGTTTTACATAGATTTCTTTTTGCGCCACGGGGGTGTAGTCGTGGTCGGCGCTGATGACCAGGGTTGGACAGGATATTTTCGAAAGTTGTTCCTGTACGCCCCAGCCAACAATCGCATCGAAGCTGGCGAGGTAAGCACGTTTGTCGTTTTTTGCCCAGCGTTCGGCCATCTTGCGCCGCAGTTCGGCCTGTTCGGGCTTGGGAAACAGCAGGCTGCCCAGGGCCTTGCCGATAGTGTTCAGGCTGAGGATGCGCGCCAGGCTCCAGCGCTTGGCCCACTGCCAATAGTCGCTGGCGCTGCGAACCTTGACCTGGGGCGCACTGTTGACGATGCACAGGCTCTTGAGCATTTGCGGCTCATCCACTGCCAGTTGAAAGGCGATCATGCCGCCCATGGACAGGCCGACCACGTGGGCCGGCGGCAAATGCAGGTGTTCGATCAAGGCCACCAGGTCGGCGGTGAAGCCGGCGATGCTGTAGCGCTCACGGGGTTTGTCGGAGCGGCCGTGACCGCGCACATCCACCACCACCAGGCGATAGTGTTGGGACAGCACGGGCACTTGCAGTTCCCAGTCCAGGCAACTGGAGCCCAGGCCGTGGATCAGGATCAGCGGCGCGCCGTGGCCATATTCCTCGTAATGCAGGGTGCAACCTTCATGTTCGAAATAGGCCACGTAAACTCCTTGTTCAGGCTTGCTGCGGTGCGGCGAATGGCGCGTCCAGTGGTGCAGTGTCGAAGGTGCGCAGCAACTCGACGAGAATCTGCGTGGCCGGGCCCAGGGGTTTGTCCTTGTTCGAGTAAAGATAGAAGGTCGGGTTGCGGCTGCCACCCCGTTCCAGGGGCAGTAGCTTGAGCAGGCCTTCCTTGAGTTCGCGTTCGATCAGGTGTCGCGGCAGCCAGGCGAAGCCCAGGCCGCTGCTGACGAAGGTGGCGGCGGTGGGCAGGCTGCCGACGGTCCAGCGCTGCTCGGCGCCGAGCCAGCCGACGTCCCGTGGCTGCTGGCGGCCGGAGTCGCGGATCACCACCTGCATGTGGCTTTCCAGATCCTGGAAGCTCAGTTCGCGGTGCAATTGATGCAGTGGATGTTCGGGGTGGGCCACGGCGACAAATTCGACGTCGCTCATTTCCGTACCGAGGTAACCGGGAATGATGAACCCGCTGATGGCGAGGTCGGCCATGCCGTCCATCAACAGCTCTTCGACGCCGGACAACACCTCTTCGCGCAAACGCACCCGGCAGCCACGGCTTTGCGGCATAAAGGCAGTGAGGGCGCGCACCAGGCGGGCGTTGGGGTAAGCGGCATCGACCACCAGCCGCACCTCGGCTTCCCAGCCTTGTTCCATATGGTGGGCCAGGTCTTCCAGTTGGCTGGCGTTTTTCACCAGTTGCCGGGAGCGGCGCAGCAGCACTTCACCGGCTTCGGTGAGCACGGCCTTGCGCCCGTCAATGCGCAGCAGCGGCACGCCGAGCTGATCCTGCATGCGGGCCACGGTGTAGCTCACCGAGGATTGCGAGCGGTGCAGCGCTTCGGCCGCCTGGGCGAAGCCGCCATGGTCGACCACGGCTTGCAAGGTGCGCCATTGATCAAGGGTAACGCGGGGCGCTTTCAAGATGAGCTCCTCTTGTCCTAAGCTGGCGGTCCTTATTGGAGACTGCCGAATGAGAAAATTCTGTTGTGTGCTGCTGGCGTTGCTGCCGTTGAGTGCGTTTGCATTCAGTACCGATGTGACGAAAGACATTCAGGGCGTGAAGATCGATTACAGCGCGTCGGACGTCGACAGCACTATCAGTTCGATCCAACTCACCAACTACGGCCCCAATGACGCGGAGTGCAAGGTACGCTTTACCAATGGTCCGGAAGCCCCGCGTACGCGCAAGGTCACGGTCGCGGCAGGGAAAACCACCAACACCACGGCCAATTTCAGCCGTGCCATCATCAAGATGCGTATCCAGCTGACCTGCGCACCGAAATAAGGCAAAAGCGGAGCTTGCGTACAGCAATACTCCGCTTATAAACAAATTTCTAGATGGGTTATAGCAGTTTTTTACGCTTTTTAATCGAACGGACCCTGTCTAACCTTCACTCCATCGCCTTACAGCATTCACCGATGGAGCTTACATAATCATGGCCCGTGTTCTGATCATCGAAAGCAGCGCCCGTCAGCAGGACTCAATCTCCCGGCAGCTGACCCAACAATTCATCAGCCAATGGAAAGTCGCCCATCCGGCTGATCAGATCACCGTACGAGACCTCGCCATCAACCCGGTTCCGCACCTGGATGCCAATCTGTTGGGCGGCTGGATGAAACCTGCCGAGCAGCGCAGCACGGTTGAGCAGGCCTCCCTGGACCGCTCCAACGAACTGACCGATGAGTTGCTGGCCGCCGATGTGTTGGTGATGGCCGCGCCGATGTACAACTTCGCGATTCCCAGCACCCTCAAAGCCTGGCTCGACCATGTGCTGCGTGCCGGTGTGACCTTCAAGTACACCGCCACCGGCCCCCAGGGCCTGCTGACCGACAAGCGCGCCTTTGTGCTGACCGCCCGCGGCGGCATTCACGCCGGTGGCAGCACCGACCACCAGGAACCGTACCTGCGTCAGGTCATGGGCTTTATCGGCATCCATGACGTCACGTTCATTCATGCCGAGGGTGTGAACCTGGGCGGTGATTTCCAGAAGAAGGGTTTGAACCAGGCCAAGGCGTTGTTGGCCCAAGTGGCGTGAGATGTTAATCGTCAGATAATCGCCCGCTGTTTAGATAGCCCCACGCAACCCTTCAAGTACGCGTATCGAACCTCCCTTTGCACTTTTTGCTCCTGAGTGCTCCCGCCCGACTGACGCTTTTAGCGAGGTCGGGTTTTTTTTGCCTTGAGTTTCGTAACGCGCGGAAAACCGCTAATGTCGCGCCCATTCAAAATGAGGCGAGCATGGGCTATCTACTTGTTGTGACGCTGATCCAGGCGTTTTCCTTCAGCTTGATCGGCGAATACCTGGCCGGTCACGTCGACAGTTATTTCGCGGTGCTGGTGCGTGTACTGTTGGCCGGGCTGGTGTTTATCCCCCTGACCCGCTGGCGCTCGGTGGAGCCGGCGTTCATGCGCGGCATGCTGTTGATCGGCGCACTGCAGTTCGGCGTGACCTACGTGTGCCTGTACCTGAGCTTTCGCGTACTGACGGTGCCGGAGGTGTTGCTGTTCACCATCCTGACACCGTTGCACGTGACCTTGATCGAAGACGCCCTGAACCGCCGCTTCAACCCGTGGGCGCTGGTGGCCGCACTGGTGGCGGTGGCGGGGGCAGCGGTGATTCGCTTCGACCAGATCACCCCGAACTTCTTCATGGGTTTCCTGCTGCTGCAACTGGCCAACTTCACCTACGCCGCCGGGCAGGTGCTTTATAAGCATCTGGTGGCCCGTCATCCAAGTGATCTGCCGCATTACCGGCGCTTTGGCTACTTCTACCTCGGTGCGTTGGCGGTGGCGTTGCCGGCGTTCCTGATGTTCGGCAAGGCCAACTACCTGCCGGAAGCGCCGTTGCAATGGGGCGTGCTGGTATTCCTCGGGCTGGTCAGCACGGCACTGGGTATGTACTGGTGGAACAAGGGCGCGTGCATGGTCAACGGTGGCACGTTGGCGGTGATGAACAACCTGCATGTGCCGGTGGGGTTGTTGCTGAACTTGCTGATCTGGAATCAGCATGAACCGTTGGGCAGGTTGCTGCTGGGCGGGTTGGTGATTCTCGGGGCGGTGTGGATCAGCCGGCTGGGCCTGCGGTCGTCGGCGCCAATTGCGTCAGCAAAAAATCAATGAATGCGCGGGTCTTTTGCGGCACGCGTCGCGCTGACGAATAAACCGCATTGATGGTGATTGCCGGCGCCTGCCATTCGCAGAGCACCGGCACCAGGCGCCCGGCGCTCAGGGCGTCTTCGACGATAAAGTCCGGCAACAGCGCGATGCCCATCCCGGCCTCTGCCGCCTGGGCCAGCAGGTCGCCGTTGTTGGCGTGCAGAGGGCCGGTAACGTTGACCCGCTGGGTTTCCTGGCCCTTGCTCAATTGCAGGCTGACGCCGCTTTGCAGATACCCATAATTGAGGCACTGGTGCTGGCGCAGGTCTTGCGGGGTCTGCGGTATGCCCGCGCGTGCCAGGTAGGCTGGCGCAGCCACCATGATCCGTGGCGCAGGTGCCAACTGGCGGGCGATCATCGTTGAGTCGGGCATGCTGGCGATGCGGATGGTCACGTCGAAACCACCGCGTACCGGGTCGACCTGTTGGTCGCTGAGCACCAGTTGCAGCTCGATATGCGGATGCTGTTCATGGAACAGCGGAATCAACCGCCCCAGGCGATGCAGCCCGAACGACATCGGCGCATTGACCCGCAACACGCCCCGTAGCTCACCGATACCATCCCGGGCCCGCTGTTCGGCTTCGTCCAGGGCGGCCAGTACTTCACGCGCAGCTTCAAAATACTCGGCCCCGGCCTCCGTCAAATGCAGGCTGCGGGTGGTGCGCTGAAGCAGTTGCACGCCTATGGCTTCTTCCAGCGCCTGAATCTGTTTGCTGACTTTTGAGCGCGGTACGTCCATGGCTCGCGCGGCGGCCGCGAAGCCGTTCTCGCCGACCGTGACGACAAACGCCCGCATGCATTCGATACGGTCCATTATTGTCCCTTTTTTAGAATCAATGATTCTCTATTTTAGGTAATTGTCTCGATTTTATCCATCCCATAAAGTTACTTCCAAGCCGCCAGCCAAGCTTCACAGCGGCGCTGAACGCACCCCTTACCGAATCGAAACCATTAAAAGGAAGTCACCATGTCTATTCGCGAATTGCTCAACCCAGCCAACTCCACCCTGATCCTGATCGACCACCAGCCGCAGATGGCCTTTGGCGTGCAGTCGATCGATCGCCAGACTCTGAAGAACAACACGGTGGCGCTGGCCAAGGCCGCCAGGATCTTCAACGTGCCGACCATCCTGACCTCGGTTGAGACCAAGAGCTTCAGCGGCTACATCTGGCCGGAACTGCTGGACGTGTTCCCGGACCAGCAGCCGATCGAGCGCACCTCGATGAACTCCTGGGAAGACAAGGCGCTGGTGGCCGCGGTGAAGGCCACCGGGCGCAAGAAGCTGATCATGGCGGCCCTGTGGACCGAGGTGTGCCTGAACTTCCCGGCCCTGGAAGCCCTGGCCGAAGGCTACGAGGTGTACATCGTCACCGACGCCTCCGGCGGCACCAGCAAAGAAGCGCATGACATGTCGGTGCAACGGATGATTCAGGCGGGCGCGGTACCGGTCACCTGGCAGCAAGTGCTGTTGGAATACCAGCGTGACTGGGCTCACAAGGAAACCTACGACGCGGTGATGGGCCTGGTACAGGAGCACAGCGGCGCTTACGGCATGGGCGTGGATTACGCCTACACCATGGTTCACGGCGCGCCGCAGCGTCAGGTCAAGTAAGGTCCAACGCAAAAAAAACGGCACAACTCGGGTTGTGCCGTTTTTTGTTGTTACATCACTGCCTTTTCCGCCGGGGGCAGGTGACTGGCCCCCAGCACCGCCGGTAACATCCCCGCCCGCAAGTCACCGCCGCTCGGCTGCTGGTACAGGCTCAAACCAAATTCCGGCAGCACCGCCAGCAGGTAGTCGAAGATATCGCCCTGGATCCGCTCGTAGTCGGCCCATGCGGTGGTGCGGGTGAAGCAGTAGATCTCCAGCGGAATGCCCTGGGCGGTGGTCTGCATCTGCCGCACCATGCAGGTCATGTTCGGCTGGATCTCCGGATGGCTTTTCAGATAGGCCAAGGCATACGCGCGGAAGGTGCCGATATTGGTCATGCGTCGGCGGTTGGCGGACATCGCCGCGACATTGCCCTGGGCTTCGTTCCAGGCCTTGAGCTCGGCCTTCTTGCGGCTCATGTAGTCGGTCAGCAGGTGTACCTGGGTGAGCTTCAGCTCTTCGTCGTCGCGGATGAAACGCACGCCGCTGGCGTCGATATACAGGCTGCGCTTGATCCGCCGGCCACCGGAGGCCTGCATGCCGCGCCAGTTCTTGAACGACTCGGACATCAGGCGCCAGGTGGGAATCGAGACGATGGTCTTGTCGAAGTTCTGCACTTTGACGGTGTGCAGGGTGATGTCGACCACGTCACCGTCGGCGCCGACCTGGGGCATTTCGATCCAGTCGCCGACCCGCAGCATGTCGTTGCTGGTCAGTTGCACACTGGCGACGAACGACAGCAGGGTGTCCTTGTAGACCAACAGAATCACCGCCGACATTGCACCCAGACCGGAAAGCAGCAGCAGTGGCGAGCGGTCGATCAACGTGGCGACGATGATGATTGCGCCAAACACGAACAGCACCATCTTCGCCAACTGCACATAGCCCTTGATCGAGCGGGTGCGGGCGTGTTCGGTGCGGGCATAGATGTCCAGCAGGGCGTTGAGCAGTGCACTGATCGCCAGCACCATGAACAGAATGGTGAACGCCAGGGCGACATTGCCGATGAACAGGGTGGCGGTCTTGCTCAGGTCCGGCACCAGGTACAGGCCGAACTGGATCACCAGTGACGGCGTCATCTGCGCCAGGCGATGGAAGACTTTGTTGTGCCGCAGGTCATTGAGCCAGTGCAGCGCGGGTTGCCGGCCCAGCAGCTTGACGGCGTGCAGGATGAGGTAGCGGGCCACTCGTCCGAGCAGCAATGCCACTACCAGCAACACCATCAGCGCGAGGCTGGAATGCAGCAGCGGGTGTTCGTCGAGGGTGCCCCAAAGGTCTTTGACGTTGAGCCAGAGCTGTTTGATATCCATGGGTAAACGCGATTCTTCTGTAAGACGTGACGGGCCGATTAGAGCATTTAAGTACGTCAAAGTTGTGGTTGTGGACAAATCCCCTGACAAAAAAGCGCCTGATTAACGCAGTTCGCGTAAAGAAACTCGGCCTCGGCGCCCGAAACCGTTACCCTATGCAGCTGTTTTTTTGTATTTCTTCGAGGTAGCACCCGTGTTTTCCCAATTCGCCCTGCACGAACGCCTGCTCAAAGCCGTGGCCGAGCTTAAATTTGTCGAGCCAACGCCTGTGCAAGCAGCGGCCATCCCGCTCGCGCTCGAAGGGCGTGACCTGCGGGTGACGGCTCAAACCGGGAGTGGCAAGACTGCCGCTTTCGTCCTGCCGATCCTTAACCGTCTGATCGGCCCGGCGAAAGTCCGTGTCAGCATCAAGACCCTGATCCTGCTGCCGACCCGCGAACTGGCCCAGCAGACCTTGAAGGAAGTGGAGCGCTTCTCGCAGTTCACTTTCATCAAGTCCGGCCTGATCACCGGCGGCGAAGACTTCAAGGTCCAGGCTGCCATGCTGCGCAAGGTGCCGGACATCCTGATCGGCACCCCGGGCCGGATGATCGAACAACTGAACGCCGGCAACCTGGACCTCAAGGAAGTTGAAGTGCTGGTGCTCGACGAAGCCGACCGCATGCTCGACATGGGCTTTGCCGACGACGTGCAGCGCCTGGTGCAAGAGTGCGTCAATCGCCAGCAGACCATGCTGTTCTCGGCCACCACCGGTGGTTCGACCCTGCGCGAGATGGTCGCCAAGGTCCTGAACAACCCTGAGCACCTGCAGGTCAACAACGTCAGCGACCTGAACTCGACCACCCGTCAGCAGATCATCACTGCTGACCACAACGTGCACAAAGAGCAGATCCTAAACTGGTTGCTGGCCAACGAGACCTATCAGAAGGCTATCGTGTTCACCAACACCCGGGCCATGGCCGACCGCATCTACGGTCGCCTGGTGGCTCAGGAGTACAAGGCGTTCGTCCTGCACGGTGAGAAAGACCAGAAGGACCGCAAGCTGGCCATCGACCGCCTCAAGCAAGGCGGCGTGAAGATCCTGGTCGCCACCGACGTTGCCGCCCGCGGCCTGGACGTGGATGGCCTGGACATGGTGATCAACTTTGATATGCCCCGCAGCGGCGACGAATACGTGCACCGTATCGGTCGTACCGGGCGTGCCGGCAACGATGGCCTGGCGATCTCGCTGATCTGCCATGGCGACTGGAACCTGATGTCGAGCATCGAGCGCTACTTGAAGCAGTCGTTCGAGCGCCGCACCATCAAGGAAGTCAAAGGCACCTACGGCGGGCCGAAGAAGGTCAAGGCATCGGGCAAGGCCGTTGGCGTGAAGAAGAAAAAGGTCGACGCCAAGGGCGACAAGAAGAAGGCCGGTGCCAAGTCGCCGACCAAGCGCAAGATTGCCAACCGTCCAAAGACCGACAACCTGTCGTTGGTCAGCAAGGACGGCATGGCGCCTCTGAAGCGCCGCAAGCCGGAAGCACCGGCTGCCGAGTAAGGCTTGAGCCATAAAAAAACCGGACAATGTCCGGTTTTTTTTCGCCTCAGTTTTTAGTTTTGTCGGTCGCCTCATTGAGTTCCGTGAGGCGCTGGTCGATCAGTTGGCACTTGTCGGGCAGGTCTGCGCTGGCGGTTTCCAGCTTCATGTTCTGCAGTTCTTCGTTGATCTCCTTGGCCTTCTCTGGATTCTGTTGGGTGAGCTCGGTCACCTTCTTGGCCAGTTGCTCACGTTTGGCGGTGGCTTCTTCCGGCGTGCAGGCCCAGGCGGGCAGGGCGGCAAGCAGCGTGGCGGCGACGGCCATATTCAGCAGGGTTTTCATGATTCGGACCTCCATGGCGGTGATGAACGGTTGAGGGCCGTGAGCACTGAAAAGTTCAGCGAAATCGCGTCCGTCCGCTAGGCTGAACGGACGACGGGTCCGGCATGTCACACCTTTGAAGGGCCTATTTCGTGTGCCTTCAGGAGGAATCAGGATGACGACTTACGATTGGGATTTGATCGAACGACTGCTGCATGAGGTACAGAACGGTGGCGCCAGCTTCGCCCCACGCAAATACGCCGAGGAAGAAGCGACTAAAAGGGCCGCCGCCGGAGAGCCCATCGGTAATCTCGATGAATTTAAAAAGCTCGCGGCGGATTACGAGGCGTTGTTGTTCAAGCACGGCTTTATTGAGTCGCGGTCAGAGGAAGAGTGCGGCAATGGTGAGAACTTCAAATTGACCCAGCGCGGCTCACAGTTGCTGAGCCTGATCGACAGCTGTATCCCCGGTGATAATCACCCGCGTCAGGTGCTGGACGAGCAGGCGGATGCTCTGGATCCGGCGACGTTTGATGAACTGGCTTCCAAACCACAGATTGCCTGATGACTATGGGGTGCCAGCCTTCAGGCATTTAAGGGCCTTGAAGTCGCTGCGCACCTTGTCGATCTTTTGTGTCAGCTTCTGGCGTTGTTGCACGGTGCTTTCCGCCATCAGGTCGACGATCAGGCTGCGGGCAGCGGCTTCGGTCTGGGCGTAGGCCTGGCGATATTCCGGCGTCCACAGGCTTTCGCGGTTCACCAGCAGTTGCTCGATCTTCTGTGGGAAATCGCTGCTGTGGCGGTCTTTGACGGCTGCGATAAATAGTGTTTGCCAGTGGGCGCGGTTGCCAATCCATTGTTGGTTCTGCTCACCCAAGGCGATCGACCAGGCGGTGACGCGATTCTGCTGGCTGGCACTTAACGGCCCGAGCCACGCATCGAGGCGCTTGTTCATGCGCTCGGCGCGTTCCTTGATCTGCTGCTCGAGGGGCGGTTTCAGGTATTCGTCCTGACGCTTGCGCAGGTCCTTGGCGAACGCTTGCTCCATATCCTGTACTTGCTGGTCGTCCAGCCCCTGCAGTAGCTCGACGGCGGACGGCGTGATCGCCCGGGCGCTCTCGGCAATAGCTTGTTTGGCTTCGGCGGTACGGGTTTGCAGGGCGGCGTCGGTCACCTGGTTGGTGTCGACCATCTGTTGCAGGCGATCGAGCCAGTCCAGGTAGCCCGGCAGCTGGGTGGTGCAATGCCAGGCCAGGTGTTCCTTGAGTGTGTCGTTGAACCAGCTCTTCTGCCCGGCGTTCATTTCCAGGTAGTCGCTGAGGGTCCAGGGGATGATCACATCCAGATTGCGATAGGCCAGGCCCACCCGATTGCAGCCGGCAAGCACCAGGCTGAGGGTCAGCAACATCACCAGAAATTTTAACCGACGCAGCATGAGCGAGTCCTTGCGCAGACGAGAGTATTGCATCTGAACCCGTCAGGGCAGCGACAGTTCAGCCCATCAATAAAACGCCCGCTCGGCCTTCAGGGTCAACAGCCCGTCGCATTGCGAGTTGTGTCCGGAGTAGGCCGAGCAATCGCCGCCGCTGAGGCTGGAGTCGCTGTAGATCAGGTTCAGGTCGACGCCCATCCATGGCCTGGAAAATTGTACCGACCAGTCGCTGAAGCTGCGGATCGAGCTGCCATCGGCCACCGAGACCGGGGTGCCGAGCTGGTGGGTGGTGTATTTCATGCTGACGCCGATGCCGAACGGCTTGGTGCCGCCGAGGTCGGCGAACAGGGTGCTGTCCTGCCGGTCCGGGTCGTTGCTGAAGGAGGCGCCGAAGCGATTGCCCAGCAAGGTCAGGCCGCCGTAGAACTCCTGGCTGTCGAGGAGGCTCAGCTTGGGATAGCTGTAGTGAATCATCCCCAGTTCATAACCCAGGGTCTGGTCGAAGGGGCGTTTGAAACCCAGGTAGGAGTCGACTTCCAGGTTGCTGGTAGGGGAAATGCCCATGCTCGGTGAGAATTGGCCGAGGTACAGGCCGCTGCCGTGGCTCAGGTCCAGGCCGCCATGGAACGAGTCGCTCCCGGGTGCCGTGGGCTTTACCAGGCCTTGAGCCATGCTTCGGCTGGGTGTCGTGCCCAATTTCAGGTCGAAATCACCCAATTCACGCTGGAAAACCTGCGCTTCGGCGAGGGGGCTGGCCAACAGGGCACCGGCCAGGAATATGCAGGATTTGAGCATGCTTCACTCCATGAAAAGCGAGGAGCAGTAACGGGAAATATCAGGCAAATGCCCGATCTAGACGTGTGCAAGCATACCGGCGATGGTTCGCAGATGAGGCCCGTTCGTCGATTGGCGTAATAAAGGGGTGTATCAGGGGGTAGTGCGGGCTCTAGTCCTAGCGCCTTGAAAGGCAAAGCGCATAGGGACCAGGTGTAATGCGCGAGTCTTACTTTTTACCCAGGGTGATCTGCTTGGACGGGCCGAAAGTCTGGCCGCTTACGCCTTTGGCAATCTGCTGGATTTCGCCGCCCTGCTTGAGGAATGCAGCAATTTGGCTGTTGATCGATTCGCTGGTTTCAACGGCGGGAGCTGGCTTTGCTTTGCTGTTGGATGCTTTTACGCGCATGGCGGCCACTAACCTGTAGAGAATTAACTTGGCCATGCATCGTACATGAAATGCTTGACAATTGCTTGGCAAATATCCCCCTGAAATATACGCAGGGTTTATGATTCGCCTGGATTATTAAGTGAAATACTCACCTAACTTGCTGTTTTAACTCGAATCCCTCGAGGAAATCCGGCCGTGGGTACTGGCTGGATTCAGCCCGATGACCTGACGAGCGGGGCGCTTCTCGGCAAACCCATGATTTTTCAGGCCTGTACGCCGGTACGCGGGACCGCCGTCGTCAACTCGGGTAGAATGCCGCCCACGCAATGAGGGTATTTGAGATGGCTTTAGTCGGGCGCTACAACAGCTTGCAAGTGGTTAAACACACTAACTTTGGTTTGTACCTGGATGGTGATCAAGAGGGCGAAATCCTCTTGCCCAACCGATATATCCCCAAAGATATTCCCAGTGAAGATGAAGACTGGCTCAACGTTTTCATTTATCTGGACAGCGATGACAAACTTATCGCGACCACCGAAAAACCAAAAGTACAGGTGGGTGAATTTGCCAGTCTGAAAGTGGTTGAAGTCAACAGTATCGGTGTATTCCTCGATTGGGGCCTGCCCAAGGATCTGCTGCTGCCTTACTCCGAAGAAAAGCGCCAGCTGACCGCCGGTGAGTATTGCGTGGTACACGTCTACCTCGACAAACACACCAAGCGCATCACCGCCACCGCACGCCTTGACCGCTACCTGGACAAGACCCCGGCCACCTACAAGGTCGGCCAGGAAGTTGACTTGCTGGTGGCTGAAGCCACCGACATGGGCTTCAAGGCCATTATCAACAACAAGCACTGGGGCCTGATCCACAAGAACGAAGTGTTCAAGTTCCTGCGCCCGGGCAAGGAAGAGAAAGGCTTCATCAAGGAAATCCGCGCCGACGGCAATATCAGCCTGAGCCTGCAGCCTGTGGGTGAAGAAGCGGCCTCCAGCCTGAACTCGAAGATCCTCGCCAAGTTGCGCGACAACAACGGCACCTTGCCGGTCAGCGATAAAAGCGACCCGGCACTGATCAGCAGTTTGTTCGGTGTCAGCAAAGGCAACTTCAAGAAGGCCATCGGCGCCCTCTACAAGCAGGGGCACATCGTGATCCACGCGGATCGCATTGAACTAAGCTGATCGCGGTTTGCTCTTCTGTAGGAGCACGCTTGCTCCTGCAGAAGGCCGCCTCAATGTCCAGAAAAACGCTTTTCGCCTACCTCGGTACGTTGCTTGCCTTTCTGATTCTTGACGGCCTGTGGCTCGGTGTCCTCATGGGCCCGACCTACAAAGCGCTGCTCGGCCCGTTGATGCTTGACCAGCCGCGCCTGTTCCCAGCCGTGGCGTTCTATCTCCTCTATGTATTCGGTTGTGTGGTGCTTGTCGTCCTGCCTGCGTTGGCGAGCGGCGGCTGGCAGCGTGCCGCGCGGCATGGTGCACTCCTGGGATTGGTAGCCTACGGCACCTATGACCTGAGCAATTGGGCAACCCTGCAGGGCTGGTCGGCCGGTTTGGCCTTCATGGACATCGCCTGGGGCACCTTCCTGACTGCCGTTTGCTGCACCGTGGGCTATCAATGTGCGCGCAGGGTGCACAATTGATTGTGTACAGTATTGCCCTGCACCATCCCTGAGCGAATCTCCACCGTTCAATCGTCTCTACGCCTCCTGAAGAGCCAAGCTCCACGGGGGATTGTGCCGAGTTTTATTGCATTGGCACGCATTCTGCTCAACAACTCGTATACAAACCATGCCGCCTCCCGTACGCACTCCCGTCGCGGGTGGCAGGCCGGTATTTACGAGGAGCCCTGCGATGACCGAACAATTGCCCAAAGGCTACAGCCCGCGCCTGTACAACCAGGACCTGGGACCGCTGCCGCAAAAATGGAACTGGTACAACATCTTCGCCTTCTGGATGAGCGACGTGCACAGCGTCGGCGGCTACGTATTCGCCGCCAGCCTGTTCGCCCTGGGGCTGGCCAGTTGGCAGGTATTGATCGCCTTGCTCGCCGGGATTTGTATTGTGCAATTGATCGCCAACCTGGTGGCCAAGCCGAGCCAGCAGGCGGCAGTGCCGTACCCGGTAATCTGCCGGTTGGCCTTTGGGGTATTCGGGGCGAATATCCCGGCGGTGATTCGTGGGTTGATCGCAGTGGCCTGGTACGGGATCCAGACATACCTGGCGTCCAGTGCATTGATCATCGTGGTGCTGCGCTTTTTCCCACAGATGGCGGTATACGCAGAGCCGCACTTTGCCGGCCTGTCGTACCTGGGCTGGTTCGGTTTCCTCAGCCTGTGGACGCTCCAGGCGCTGGTGTTCTGGGCGGGCATGGAGTCCATCCGTCGTTTCATCGACTGGGCGGGGCCTGTGGTCTATGCGGTGATGTTTGCCCTGGCAGGCTGGATCGTCTGGAAGGCTGGCTGGGCCAATATCAGCTTCACCCTGGCGGAAAAATCCCTCTCAGGCTGGCAGGCGTTTGGCCAAATCATCGTGGCAACCGCGTTGGTGGTGTCGTACTTTTCCGGGCCGACCTTGAACTTCGGTGATTTCAGCCGCTACTGCCGCACGATGAGAGACGTGCGTCGCGGAAGTTTCTGGGGCTTGCCGGTAAATTTCCTGGCGTTCTCCCTGGTCACCGTGGTGATCGTCTCGGGCACCTTGCCGGTGTTCGGCGAAATGCTCCACGACCCGATTGCCACCGTTTCGCGCATCGACAATGACATGGCTGTGTTGCTGGGGGCGTTCGCCTTTGTCACCGCGACTATCGGCATCAACATCGTGGCCAACTTCGTCTCGCCGGCCTTTGACTTCGCCAACGTGGCACCGAGCAAAATCAGCTGGCGTGCCGGTGGAATGATTGCGGCGGTGGCCTCGATCTTCATCACCCCATGGAACCTGTTCAACAACCCGCTGATGATCCACTACACCCTCGATATCCTCGCCGCGTTTATCGGGCCGTTGTTCGGGATTCTGCTGGTGGATTTCTACCTGATCAAAAAACAGAAGATCGACGTGGATGCGCTGTTCGATGACAGCCCGAGCGGGCGTTACTACTTTGACGGCGGCGTGAACTGGACGGCGGTCAAGGCGCTGGTGCCCGCGACGCTGGTGGGCGTCGCGATTACCTTCACCCCGGTGCTGCAGGGCATGGCCAATTTCGCCTGGTTTACCGGCTGCTTCCTGGGTGGGCTGTTTTTCCTGGTGTTGGCGCGGCGTGAACAGGTTCGCGCGCCTGTGTCGATGGTTGCCGGCTGACCAGCACCGATCCGGCCACCAACAAACCGGCGCCTGCTACCACCAGCGCCGGTTGCAGGCCACCGCTGAGGTGGCTGCTCACCGACGCCAGCAACGGACCGCTCAATTGGCCGATCGCAAAGCTGGCGGTCAGCAACCCGGTGCTGCGCTGGTAGCCGTGGGGGGCGACCTCACGCAAGCGCGCCATCACCAGTTGCATGCACGCCAGGAATGGCCCACCGCACAGCAACACCCCCAGCGCCAGCCCCCAACCGTTGCCCAGCAGGCAGGCAAACACGCCTGCCGCTTGCAGCCAAAGGGTTGTCATCAGCCAGCGACGGGTGGTGTCCGGGTCCTTGCGGCGCAAACTTGCCGCCACCACGCCAATCGCGGCAGCCAGGCCAAAGCAGGGCCAGAACAGGTCTGCTTGCCATGCGCCCTTGAATTGCGCGCTGGCCATCTGTGACAGGAATGTCGCCGGGATGATGTAGCCAAGGCCATACAACACGTAGATCCAGCACAGGTGTGTGATGCTGCCGTTGCTGGCCACGTCGGTGTGGCTGGCAGCGGGCGAGTCGGCAGCAGAAGGCTTGGGCAGGAACGGCAGGATTGCCAGCAGCATGACCAGGGCGACTACCCCATACACCAGCCACAAGGTTGCAGAGTCTTGCCCCAACAGGTTGGAGCCCAGCGCCAGCAACCCGGTCAACAGAATTCCCAGCCCCGGCCCCGCAAATACCAGCGCACCCAGGCGTGGGCGCCCGGCCGCAATGGCCAGCGGCTGGCTCAGGCTGGTAATCATCACCAGCGCCCAGGCACTGGCTACACCGGTACCAAAGCGCAACAACAGATGCGGCCAGAACCCGTGGGCCCAGTACGACGCCAGGGTCAGCAGCACACACAGCCACAGCCCACCGTACAAACGCCCGCGTACATGATGATGGCTGCGGGCAAAGATCGAATCCACCGCACCGACGAAATAACCCAGGTAGTTGGCCGCCGCAATCAGGCCGGCGCCGGTCAGGTCGATTTGCCCTTCACTGAGCAAATGCGGCATTTGCGGGGTGAGCGCGAATCGACCTATGCCCATGGCCATCATCAGGGCGATAAAGCTGGCGAGTAAGCGGATCAGCGGTGACATGGTGGTTTTTCCTGGGAGCAGCGAGTGACCATCAGGCTAAAGCGGATTGACTTTCTTTAAAAATGAATAATAGTGAGTAACTTGTTCAGTTTTGGAGAATGGTGATGGAGTTCAGTCAATTGCGGATTTTCCAGGCCGTGGCCGAGGAAGGCTCCATCACCCGTGCCGCTGAGCGCTTGCACCGGGTGCCGTCCAACCTGTCGACCCGGCTTAAACAGATGGAAGAACAACTGGGCGTCGAACTGTTCGTGCGCGAGCGCCAGCGCTTGCAGCTTTCTCCTGCAGGCAAAGTGCTGCTGGACTACAGTGCGCGCCTGCTGGCCCTGCATGACGAAGCCCATGGCGCGGTGCAGGGCGGGCAACCGGCTGGAGACTTTGTGCTCGGCAGCATGTACAGCACGGCGGCGATTCATTTGCCCAAGCTGCTGGCGCGTTACCACAAGGCGTATCCGATGGTGAACCTGCAGGTGCAGTCAGCTCCCAGCGGTGAACTGCTGGAAGGCTTGATCACCGGGCGCCTGGACGCCGCATTGGTGGATGGGCCGTTGACCCTGGCCACCCTCGACGGCGTGCCGCTGTGCGAAGAGCGCCTGCTGCTGATCTGCGAGGCGGATCATCCGCCGGTGCGTGGGCCGCAGGATGTTGCCGGCCGTTCGGTGTTCACTTTCCGACGCAGTTGTTCTTATCGGGCGCGCCTGGAAGCCTGGTTTTCCCACGATCGCGTGGCCATGGGCCGGGCCATCGAGATCGAGTCCTACCAGGGCATGCTGGCCTGTGTAATCGCCGGTTCCGGCGTGGCGTTGATGTCGGAATCGATGCTCGACAGCCTGCCGGGCAAGGACAGCGTGTCCATTCATCCGCTGGCCGAGCCTTTTGCCAGCGCCACCACCTGGTTGATGTGGCGCAAGGGCATGCTCGGCGCTAACCTCAACGCGTGGATTGACCTGCAGCAGGAGGGCAAGGTGCTACCGGAAACCGAAACCCGAGCGATTGCTTGAACGATCCGTCAGGATTTTGATCAATTCAGTAATAGTTCGTTGTGGTTTCGTTCAAGCAATACGTAAGACTTAAGACTACTATCTGTAGGAAGCGGCCACAGAATTCCAGCCGCTCGGCATTACCCCAAGGGGGCACCATGAAAGAGAAACTGCAAAACTGGCTGCACGACCTCGGCGTCGCACTCGGCTTGATCGAGCCACCGCTGCAACCGGTGCCAATCCGCACCGATGACGAGCAGCGTCGCCCGCGTCGCAGGTAAGTCCTGGAAAGCGCTCAAGCATGTTTGTTTGGGCGCGGCCAGGTGGTTTGCCTATGTATTGGAGTCATGATTGATCATGACCCGTTGCTGTGTACTTCAATTCTTCGTCTGGCTTTGGCCGGACGTTTTCATTTCCGGGGTTTGGTGATTTTCTCAAGACACCTGCTTTCGGAATAATCCTTCAATTATTTAATTTAACAATGCCACGGTAATACCGATTGGTAGTCCGGACGTGTGCGCGTCAGTCGAGTTTTGCCATTAAGTATCGGAATTGGACTACCTGTTTGTCAGAGTCGACGGGCTTATTTGATTAATAGGATAGGCGTAGGTTGAGTTTCATCACGAAAAGATTTGTAGCGTTTGCAGTTCTTGCAAGCCCCCAACTTCATTGAGTTGCGCTCTCCGGAGTATGAGCCAGTCAGAACTGTTGGAGACAAAACCATGATGTTCTCTTCCGTTCCGCCAGTCGCCGCGTCACTTATTGCCACCACCGAAAACATCTTGCATATCGCCCCTGCATCGCGTGGCTGGAAAGCTGATGCACCCGGCAACGTGGTGTTTTTCCCGCCGACGTTATCCAAGCAGGCTCTGCTTATACAGATTGCACTGCTGCGCCCATCAACGATCATTGTCGCAGACCAGGTTATTGATGCCGACGTCATCAACCAATGGCGTATATCCCACCCATTTGGCGAACTCTATTTGGTCCGCAGAGGTACAAGTCTGGATAAGATCCGATTGGATCTGTGCGAGTCCAACAATGTTCGAGTGATTAACACGCCAGGGGTCAATGCGCCGCATGTTGCTGCCTATATTGCGCACTGGCTGACGCTGGCCGATGGCTCCTTGCCCCATGACATCTGTGTACTGGGATACGGCAATGTAGGGAAAGAGCTTGTTAAGTTGTTGCTTGCTCGAGATCCGGATGTTCGGATTAAGGTGTTGGATCGACGCGATCGAGTGTCGGACAGTTTCGGGAAAGCCTCTTCCGATTGTAGGGTTTCATTGGTTGACGACTGGCTTGAGGCGCTCGAGGGGGCCAATGCAGTCGCCCTATGCTTATCCCTTAATGATGAATCCATTTATCGCATTGATCGGACCCTCATTCAGTGCCTGCACAGAAAGGCTCGCCTTGTCTGTGTCGCCAAGCCGGATGTCTTTAGCGACGATGCGTTGCAGACCCTGGCAGTCTCCGAAGATATCCAGCTCATATTGGACTACGGCCCCAGGACACTGGATGCGTTTCGGGTGCGCACACAAGCGCTCGGCTGCAGTGTCTCCACATGGTACAAGCCGGCGACGCTGACCACACAGGCGGCCACCACCGAAGCCTGCCATTGCGACCTCGACTATGCGGTCTCGGTGCAACTGAGCTTGATGGCCTTGCGCGGCCTTGTCCGGCGCAAACTCGCACACTCATTGGCGATCCCCTCTCGGCAAGCCGATGCCGGTGCGCCGCGTGTGTCGATCATCGGCAGAGGTATCAACGGGCTGCTCCAAGCCGTGATGTTCCGCCTGGCAAATTATCAGGTCACGGTTTACGGAGGAAATCAGCAGCGCGATGGTGCCAGTCACAAGCAGGTGAACATGCGTCATCTGTCAGCAACGGAGACGACTGCAAAACCGCTGCCTAACGATTACCTGACTCCCGCAAATCAGTACCTGGCCATTGAGTGCAATCGCGCAGGCATCGAGCTGTTTGAAAAATTCCTGGCCGACAACCCATCGCTGGCACGATTTGCACGATCGCGAATTGTACGAGCCTATGTGGACGACTCCAGTGGCACGGAGGCCGCGATCCGCGAGCAATGGGATATTGAAAACAGGCCTTGGCCGAGTGGCAAGCCGGGGCGAGAGCTTGCAGAGATCAGTCAGCTGCAATTCCAGGCAATGTATGGAGTTCCCGAGGTCGGGCGGGCGATTGAGGTGTCGGGCTACGATCTGGAATTTATCCATTTAATGGATGAGATGGTGACGCTTTTGCAGCGCTCAGGGGTTGAGTTCCTGCCACGGCACCTGAGTCCGGTCCAAATTGCCGATCTGAGTAGAGAGCACTTTGTCGTCACGGCCATGGGGGTGGACGAGCCAGAGGTCATCCCGATCATTGGCTGGTTTTTCAAGCTGCGCGCCGTTGATGATGAAGGTGTCGACATGCGCGGACTCAAGCTGCAGTACGACCTGCCAATCGGCGTCATGAATTGCCGCCTGGACGGGAACTGCATCCTTGTCTCCGCCGGGCAGGTGCCGCCCGATTCGACGCCGCAGTACAAGGAGCAGATACGGGCGGCGTGCCTGGCTGCCGTTTCTCGACACTTTCCAAAGTCCTGCAGCCGCGCAATCGAACGTGGCGACTTGCAACAAATAGAATGTGCCAGGCCCGGCACCGCAGATGGACTTTCAATCGTGCATTGGTCCGCCTACAACCGCATTGTCGCGGGGGCAACTTATGCCGGGGGCACCACGCAGGGATTGGTATGGGCCTCTTTGGTCCAGGAAGTCATCCAGGCCAGAGCGCCGGCGGTTTCGGCAATGTGGGAATAAAAAAAACGGGTGCGACATCCGACGTCGCACCCGCTGAAGAAAGCTTCTTTCAACTGTTTTTTCAGATCGCCCGAGCCGCAACAGCCTCCGGACGACGGGACAGCAAACTCACCAGCACAAAACTCACCAGGCCCACACCCAGGCTGTAGTAGATCGGCGTATTGGCGTCCAAACCATCCTTGATCATGAACACCAGCGCGGTCACAAAACCCAGGGTCATGGAGGTGATCGCCCCGGAAGTTGTCGCACGTTTCCAGAAAATCGCCCCGATCAGCGGGATCAACATGCCGCCCACCAACAGGTTGTATGCCAGGGTCAGTGCGCTGATCACATCACTCACCACCAGCGCGATACCCAACACAGCGATACCGGTCAGCAAGGTAAACAGACGGTTGATCTTCAAGCTTGACTGCTTGCCACCACGCAGGCGCGGCAGCAGGTCTTCGGTCAATACGGTGGAAGCGGCGAGCAAGCCGGCGCTGGCGGTGGACATCATCGCGGCCAGTGCAGCGGCGATCACCAGGCCGCGGATACCGTCGGGCAGCGAGACTTTGACGATGGCGGCGAACGCATTGTTGACGTTGTCCAGGTCCGGGATCAGTACGTGGGCGGCCATGCCGATCAGCGCACAGGCCAGGCCGTAGAGGATGCAGTAGAAACCGGCGAAGGTGCCTGCGTACTGGGCGACCTTTTCGTCACGGGCGGTGAACACCCGTTGCCAGATGTCCTGGCCGATCAGGATGCCGAAGAAGTAGATCATGAAGTAGGTGATGATGGTGTCCCAGCCGATTTCAGTGAAGCTGAAATTCGACGCGGGCAGCTTGGCCACCAATTCATCCCAGCCGCCGACGCGGTACAGGCAGATTGGCAACAGGATAAACATCAGGCCGACCGTCTTGATCACGAACTGCACGATGTCGGTCAGGGTCAGCGACCACATTCCGCCAATGGTCGAATAAACCACCACCACGCCACCGCCTACCAATACCGACATCCAGAACGGCAGGTCGAACAACACTTGCAGCACGGTGCCGATGGCCAGGATCGAGGTCACGCCGATCATCAGCGCGTAGGCCAGCATGATCACCGCACTGGCCTGGCGGGCCATGGGGTTGTAGCGTTTCTCCAGGACCTGGGTCACGGTGAAGATTTTCAGTTTCAGCAGCGGCTTGGCCAGGAACAGGTTCAGCGCAATGATCCCCGCGCCCAGCGCGGCGCACAGCCAGAAACCGGAAATACCATGTACATAGCCCAGGCGCACGGTGCCGACGGTGGACGCACCGCCCAGCACCGTAGCGGCCATGGTGCCCATGTACAGCGTCGGGCCGAGGTTGCGGCCGGCCACCAGGTAGTCTTCATGGGTCTTGGCGCGGCGCATGCCGTAGTAGCCGAGCACCAGCATGCCGGCGGCGTAGATGAGGACGACGAATAGATCTAAGGCCATGACGGCGAGTCTCCGATTATCTTTTTTATGTGGGGCTAAAGGGGGCTGTGTGGCGAGGGAGCTTGCTCCCGCTGGGCTGCGCGGCAGCCCCAATCCATTCCATGCAATTCATCAGGCGGCCTCGCGACTGCTGCGCAGTCGAACGGGAGCAGGCTCCCTCGCCACAGTCGGCCCGTAGACGGCAGCCGGTTCAGGGAACACGCGAAGCAGTGTCAGGTACACCAGCGAGGCCAGGCCCAGGGTCACCGGCAAGCTGATGTCGATGCCGTCGGCGAGGTTGCCCAGCGGCCCGACAAACTGCCCCGGCAGGTTGACGAAGCACAGGCCCACCAGCGCACTCGGGATCCAGGCCCCCAGGCCGCGCCAGTTCCAGCCATGGCTGAACCAGTAGCGCCCGCCGGTTTCGCCGCGAGTGAACACTTGCAGGTCATCCGGGCAGTAGTAACCCCGGCGCACGATCAGGCCGATGATCATCATCACCATCCACGGCGTGGTGCAGGTGATGATCAGCACGGCGAAGGTCGACACGCTCTGCACCAGGTTGGCGGCGAAACGTCCGATAAAGATGAAGGCAATCGACATCACCCCGATCAGCAGCGTCGCCTTGACCCGGGACAGCAGGCGCGGGAACACGCTGGACATGTCCAGGCCGGTGCCATACAGCGAGGTGGTGCCGGTGGACATGCCGCCGATCACCGCGATCAGGCACACCGGCAGGAAGAACCAGCTCGGTGCCACCGCCAGCAGGCCGCCGACATAGTTGTTGGCCGCGATATAGTCCGGTGCCTTGACCGCCACAATGGTCGCGGTGGCCAGGCCGAACAGGAACGGGATCAAGGTGGCGATCTGCGCGAACACCACCGCCAGCATGATCCGCACCTTCGAGGTTTCCCGCGGGATGTAGCGCGACCAGTCGCCGAGGAACGCGCCGAAGGAAATCGGGTTGCTCATGGCCACCAGTGCTGCACCGATAAACGCCGCCCAGAAGCCGGTCTGGCCGAGGGCAACGGTGCCGGCGAAGTGGCTGTCGAAAGCTGGCGCGAAGGCGAAGATCCCCAGCAGGAACAGCAGGCTCGCCGCCCACACTGCGATGCGGTTGACCCACAGCATGAAGCGAAAGCCGTAGATGCACACAGTCAGCACCAGAATGGCGAAGACGCCGTAGGCCAGGCCCAGGGTCAGGTCGGTTTCCGGCAAGCCCACCAGACGTTTCGCACCGCCCACCAGTGCATCGCCTGAACTCCACACCGACAGTGAAAAGAACGCGATAGCGGTCAGCAGCGACAGGAACGAGCCGACAATCCGCCCGTGCACACCAAAATGCGCACCGGAAGACACGGCGTTGTTGGTGCCATTGATCGGACCGAACAGACCCATGGGGGCGAGGATCACCGCACCCACCAGCACGCCCAGCACAATCGCCCAGACGCCGGCCTGGAACGACAAGCCAAACAGCACCGGAAAGCTCCCCAGCACGGCGGTGGCGAAGGTGTTGGCACCGCCGAAAATCAGGCGAAACAAATCCTTCGGCCCGGCGGTACGTTCGTGGTCCGGGATCTGTTCGACGCCGTTGGTTTCTATGTTGCGAATACTGTTTTCGTTGTTTTTATTATTCATGATCTGCTCCGATCACATTGGCTAATGGGGCGGCAGCCCTTCCGGCATAGCGGACAAATGTTCGTGACAGGCCAGCCACAGGCCTTCTTTTTGTTGTGTGCGATCCCCTTGCCGCTTGAAGACAATGGTCTCGCGTTCCTGGCTAAAGAATTGCTCCCCGTTCATGCGCAGCTCGGTGGCCACGTCATGCACAAATACCGCGACGTCACCGTGCAGGCTGACGAAAGCGTTGCTTGAGGTGCAGGACAGCACCTCAAATCCCTCGTCCCGGCGCCAGCTGTCCCACAACACCTGGTAGGCATCGCGACTCAGCAGCGGCTGGGGGAGGGTGTAGAACACGAAGCTGGCGTCGGCACTGAACGCACCGAAGTAGGCGTCGCGATCATTGCGGGCGAAGGCCGACACCAGGTCGGCCGCGGCTTTTAATACCTCGGCCTGGGCGCTCATCAGCGGTGCGCCACGCCCGGCAATACGCAGAGCATTTCGTACAGCAGGTTGGCGCCCAGCAGCGAGGTGTTGCCGGTGGTGTCGTACGGCGGCGAAACTTCTACCAGGTCGCAACCAATCAGATCCAGGCCTTGGCAGCCGCGGATGATTTCAATCGCCTGGATCGTGGTCAAGCCACCGATTTCCGGGGTGCCGGTGCCGGGCGCCCAGGCTGGGTCGATGCCGTCGATATCGAAGCTCAGGTACACCGGGCCACCGCCGACTTTCTCGCGCACTTCAGCCATCAGGGGCGCCAGCGAGTGATGCCAGCATTCTTCGGCCTGGACCACACGGAAGCCCTGTTTGCGGCTCCAGTTGAAGTCTTCGGCGGTGTAGCCCTGGGCGCGCAGGCCGATTTGCACCACGCGGTCGCAATCCAGCAAGCCTTCTTCCACCGCGCGGCGGAAGGTGGTGCCGTGGGCGATTTTCTCACCGAACATGTGGTCGTTGACGTCAGCGTGGGCATCGATGTGCACCAGCCCGACCTTGCCGTGTTTCTTGTGGATCGCCCGCAGGATCGGCAGGGTGATGGTGTGGTCACCGCCCAGGGTCATCGGGATCACATTGTGTTCGAGGATCTCGTCGTAGGCTTCTTCGATGATGCGCACGGCGTCCAGCAGGTTGAAGGTGTTGATCGCCACGTCGCCGATGTCGGCAACCGACAGCGAGTCAAACGGCGCGGCGCCGGTGGCCATGTTGTAAGGGCGGATCATCACCGATTCGGCGCGAATTTCCCGCGGCCCGAAACGGGTGCCGGCACGCAGGGAGGTGCCGATGTCCAGGGGCACGCCGACGAAGGCGGCATCCAGGCCCTTGGCCGATTGCAGATGGGGAAGACGCATCATGGTGGCGATGCCGGCGAAGCGCGGCATTTCGTTGCCGCCCAGTGGTTGGTGGAAAATCTTGTCCACGGGATTGCCTCATCGTTTTGTTTATTAGAAGCCGATTCTGCGAAATGCATGGGAAGGGAAGAATCGGCAGGGGCAAATACTTAGTTCAGATTTTTCTAAACTAATGCCTGAGGTAAACTCGGTTCAAATGTGGGAGCGGGCTTGCTCGCGAATACGGTGTGTCAGTCACGGAGGGTTCGATTGATCCACCGCATTCGCGAGCAAGCCCGCTCCCACAGGTTTTATGTTTGCCTCTGGAGAGCCCATGGCCAACGCCTTGCCCGACCTGAAACTCCTGCGCATCTTCGTCAGCGTCGTGCGGCACCAGGGTTTCGCCAATGCCCAGCACGAACTCAACCTGTCGACCTCGGCCATCAGCACTTACATGAGCCAGCTGGAAGCCGCGTTGGGCCTGGTGCTGTGCCATCGCGGGCGGGGCGGGTTCAGCCTCACCAGCAAGGGCGAGTTGTTCCATCAGGAAACCCTGCGCCTGCTCGGCGAGCTGGAAGGCTTCGAGCAATACGCCGCCGCGCTCAAAGGCGAACTGCGCGGCACCCTGAAACTCGGCGTACTCGACTCCACCGTCAGCGACAAGGCCTTGCCGTTTGCCGAAGTGATCGGCGCCTACAGTCAGGAACACCCGGCGGTGCATTTGCACCTGTCGGTGATGAGTCCTTACGAGTTGCAACTCGGCGTCCAGGATAATCGCCTGGACCTGGCCATCGGTGCGTTTTCCAACCGGATGAGCGGGCTGATCTATATGCCGCTGTACCGCGAACAGCACTGGCTGTATTGCAGCACCCGTCACCCATTGTTCAACGAGCGGCGCATTCCCGAACAAGTCATCACCCAGCAACGCATGGTCGGTCGTGGTTACTGGAGCCAGGCCGAACTGGCGCGTCACGGCTTCAAGCACAGCGCCGCCACGGTGGAAAGTATGGAGGCGCAATTGATCCTGGTGCTGTCCGGCGCCTACATCGGCTACCTCCCGGAGCACTACGCCCAGGCCTGGGCCGACAAAGGGGATTTGCGGGTACTGCTGCCGGCAACCTTTGGTTACCAGGCGCCGTTCTCGATGATCATGCGCCGGGGCCGCAGCCGCGAACCCCTGATCCAGACCTTCCGCGATTTACTCAAAGCCCAGCTCAACCAGGCCTGAAAACCCATGTCCAGACCCCAATGCTCCCGCTGCCTGCGGCCCACCACTCACTGCCTGTGCGCGCTGATTCCCCGGCTGGATAGCCTAACCCGGGTGTTGCTGTTGCAGCATCCGAGTGAGGTCAATCACGCCTTGAATACCGCGCGGTTGGCGGCGCTGGGCTTGGTGAATGCGCAGTTGGTGGTGGGGGAGGTGTTTGAGGATTTGCAGGCGTTGTTGAATCCGCCGGGTTATCAGGCGCGTCTGTTGTTTCCGGACGAAAATGCCCAACCCTTGCAGGCCGATACGCCATCCGACGAACCGTTGCTGCTGGTGGTGCCGGACGGTACCTGGCGCAAGGCGCGCAAGTTGCTGCACCTCAATCCTTTATTGGCGGCGCTGCCTCGGGTGACGCTGGCGGAAGGCGCCGTGTCCCGTTATCGGCTGCGCAAGGCACCGGGGCCCGGAGCGTTGTCGACGGTGGAGGCCATCGTGCAGGCGTTGCAGGTGCTTGAAGCGCCCACCTCATTTGAGCCGCTGCTGAAACCGTTCGAGGCATTGATCGAAGGACAGATTGCCGCGATGGGCGACGAAGTGTTCCAGAGAAACCACGGCCCCGCCTGACTTATTCCATTAAGCGATAAGCACCACACTTTGCGTGATATGGCCCGCCAGCCTTTCCCGGTATGATAGTCGCCCCCGCAGTCTGGATTGCGAATACGCCATGACCTTGCAGTACCCCACCATCGCCGATTGCGTCGGCAACACCCCGCTGGTCCGCTTGCAGCGCTTGCCGGGCAACACCAGCAATACCTTGTTGCTCAAGCTCGAAGGGAACAACCCGGCCGGCTCGGTCAAGGACCGCCCGGCGTTGTCGATGATCACCCGCGCCGAGTTGCGTGGGCAGATCAAGCCCGGCGACACCCTGATCGAAGCCACCTCCGGTAACACCGGGATTGCCCTGGCCATGGCCGCGGCGATCAAGGGCTACAAGATGGTCCTGATCATGCCCGACAACGGCAGCGCCGAGCGCAAGGCGGCGATGACCGCCTACGGCGCCGAGTTGATCCTGGTCACCCAGGAAGAAGGCATGGAAGGCGCCCGCGACCTCGCCGAGCGTATGGCTGCCGAAGGCCGTGGCCTGGTGCTGGACCAGTTCGCCAACGGCGACAACCCCGAGGCGCACTACACCACCACTGGCCCGGAAATCTGGCGCCAGACCCAGGGCACCATCACTCACTTCGTGAGTTCGATGGGCACCACCGGCACCATCATGGGCAATTCGCGCTACCTCAAGGAGCAGAATCCCGAGATCCAGATCGTCGGCCTGCAACCGATGGAAGGCGCCGCGATCCCGGGGATCCGTCGTTGGCCCGAAGAGTACTTGCCGAAGATCTACAACGCGGCTCGCGTCGATCGCATCATCGACATGGCCCAGCGTGAAGCCGAAGACACCACCCGCCGCCTGGCCCGTGAAGAAGGCATCTTCTGCGGCGTGTCGTCCGGTGGCGCCGTGGCCGGGATGTTGCGCTTGTCCCAGGAGTTGGAAAACGCGGTGATCGTCGCGATCATCTGTGACCGTGGCGACCGTTACCTGTCGACCGGCATTTTCGACGCGCCCAACTGATGGCCAAGCACGAGAGAGGCCTGCGCTTCCAACCGACGGGCGGCAGCCGGGCCCCACAGATTCCTGTAGGCAAGAAGCAGCGCCTGACCATCGAGCGCCTGGCCAACGACGGCCGCGGCATTGTGTTCTTTGAAGGCCGCACCTGGTTTGTCGTGGGTGCGCTGGCCGGTGAAGAGGTGGAAGCGCGGGTGTTGGGCGCCCACGGCAAAGTGGTCGAGGCGCGCACCGAGCGCGTATTTACCGCCAGCGAACTGCGCCGTCCGGCACCCTGTGTGCACGCCGGCCGCTGTGGCGGTTGCAGCCTGCAACACTTGCCCCATGACGAACAACTCGCCCTGAAACAGCGCATGCTCGCCGAGCAATTATCCCGTGTGGCCGGTGTCGAACCCCAGGAGTGGGCCGCGCCTTTGAGCGGGCCGGAATTCGGCTATCGTCGCCGCGCCCGCGTGGCCGTGCGCTGGGATGCCAAGGCGAAGAAACTTGAAGTCGGCTTTCGTGCCGTGGCCAGCCAGGACATCGTCGCCATCGACGATTGCCCGGTGCTGGTACAGGCCTTGCAACCGATCATGCAGCGTTTGCCCAACATGCTGCGGCGCTTGAGCAAGCCTCAGGCATTGGGGCATGTGGAATTATTCAGTGGTTCGTCGATTGCCGTGTTGTTGCGACACATGGCGCCCTTGTCCGAAGCGGACCTGACGATCCTGCAGGAATTTTGCACGTTCCATGAAGCCCAACTGTGGCTGCATGGCGAGGGCCAGCCGCAACCGGTCGAACCAGACCAGGCCTTGGGCTATCGTCTGGAACCGTGGGATTTGCAGTTGGCGTACCGCCCGGGAGACTTTGTGCAGGTCAACGCCGGGGTCAATCAGGCGATGGTCGCCCAGGCGCTGGATTGGCTGGCGCCGAAGCCCGACGAGCGGGTGCTGGATTTGTTTTGTGGCTTGGGCAACTTCGCCTTGCCGCTGGCCCGCCAAGTGCGGGAAGTGGTGGCGGTGGAAGGGGTGCAGGCCATGGTGGACCGGGCGGCACAGAATGCCGTCAGCAATAATTTGCATAATGTTCAGTTTTTTCAGGCCGATTTGTCCCAGCCTTTGACCGACGCGGAATGGGCCAAACAGGGCTTTTCTGCGGTACTCTTGGACCCACCCCGCGATGGTGCCCTGGAGGTTGTGCGCAAGCTCGCTACCCTGGGGGCTGATCGCCTGGTGTATGTGTCCTGCAATCCGGCAACGCTGGCGCGGGACACGGTCGAGTTGGTCAAGCAAGGCTACCGGCTAAAACGTGCCGGGATCCTCGACATGTTTCCCCAGACGGCCCATGTCGAGGCCATGGCGTTATTTGAAGCGGGCTAGGATGCCCGTTTAATCCGACTGGCCTGCATCTCCTGGGCCTGTGACCTGCCAGGGAGCGTGCACAAGCTTTTTTTGTAAAGCAGGTCAGCGATGATTTTGACGCACTAAAAGGTGCGTCGTAGGGAAGGTAAGCAAGATGGTACAGGTGAGAGCACACCAGCCGATCAACACCGACGGCAGTATCAATCTCGAGGCATGGCTGGATCATGCCATCAGTGTCGACCCGGCACTGGACCGTGAAGCCTTGAAAGCAGCCTGCGAGTTCGCTCGTGAGTCTGAACAGCAAGACAATGCGGCGAAGAACCTGTGGGCCGAAGGCACTTCAAGCTTTCGCACCGGGTTGGAAATCGCCGAGATCCTCGCCGATCTCAAGCTCGATCAGGATTCGCTGATCGCGGCGGTGCTGTATCGCGGCGTGCGCGAAGGGCACATTCAGCTGCCCACCATCAGCCAGCGTTTCGGCACCGTGGTGGCCAAGCTGATCGACGGCGTGCTGCGCATGGCGGCGATCAGTGCCAGCCTCAGCCCGCGCCAGTCGATGGTGCTGGGCACCCAGGGCCAGGTGGAAAATCTGCGCAAGATGCTGGTGGCGATGGTCGACGACGTGCGCGTCGCCTTGATCAAGCTGGCCGAGCGTACCTGCGCGATTCGGGCGGTGAAAACCGCCGACGACGAAAAGCGCAACCGCGTCGCCCGCGAGGTGTTCGACATCTACGCGCCGCTCGCCCACCGCCTGGGCATCGGCCATATCAAGTGGGAACTGGAGGACTTGTCCTTCCGTTACCTCGAACCCGATCAATACAAACAGATTGCCACGCTGCTCCATGAGCGGCGGCTGGACCGTGAGCGCTTTATCGCCGACGTGATGAGCCAGTTACGCACGGAATTGCAGGCCACCGGGGTTGAAGCCGACATCAGTGGCCGGGCCAAACACATCTATTCCATCTGGCGCAAAATGCAGCGCAAGGGCCTGGCCTTCAGCCAGATCTACGACGTGCGCGCCGTGCGCGTGCTGGTGCCGGAGATGCGCGACTGCTACACCGCGCTGGGTATCGTGCACACGCTGTGGCGGCACATCCCCAAGGAATTCGACGACTACATCGCCAACCCCAAGGAAAACGGTTACCGCTCGTTGCACACGGCAGTGATCGGCCCCGAGGGCAAGGTGCTGGAAGTACAGATCCGCACCCACGCGATGCACGAAGAGGCGGAGCTGGGCGTATGCGCTCACTGGCGCTACAAGGGCACCGACGTCAAGGCCGGGTCGAACCAGTACGAAGAGAAAATCTCCTGGTTGCGCCAGGTGCTGGAGTGGCACGAAGAGCTGGGCGACATCGGCGGTTTGGCCGACCAGCTGCGGGTAGATATCGAACCTGACCGGGTCTACATCTTCACCCCCGACGGCCACGCGATCGACCTGCCCAAGGGCGCCACACCGCTGGATTTTGCGTACCGGGTGCACACCGAGATCGGCCACAACTGCCGTGGCGCCAAGATCAACGGGCGCATCGTGCCGCTCAACTACAGCCTGCAGACCGGTGAACAGGTCGAGATCATTACCAGCAAGCACGGTACGCCGAGCCGCGACTGGCTGAACCCAAACCTGGGCTACATCACCACGTCCAGGGCGCGGGCGAAGATCGTCCACTGGTTCAAATTGCAGGCGCGCGACCAGAACGTCGCCGCCGGCAAGACCTTGCTCGAGCGCGAATTGGCACGCCTGGGCCTGCCGCAGGTGGACTTCGACAAGCTGGCCGAAAAGGCCAACATGAAGATCGCCGAAGACATGTTCGCCGCCCTCGGTGCCGGCGATCTGCGCCTGGCGCAGTTGGTCAACCTGGCCCAGCAACTGGTTGAGCCGGAGCGGGGCAGCGAGCAGCTGGAACTGATTCCACGCAAGGCCACCGGCTACAAGCCGGGCAAGCGCGGCGATATCCAGATCCAGGGCGTCGGCAACCTGATGACGCAAATGGCCGGCTGCTGCCAGCCATTGCCGGGCGACGCCATCGTCGGTTACATCACTCAGGGCCGCGGGGTGAGCATTCACCGCCAGGACTGTGCCTCGGTGTTGCAACTGGGCGGGCGCGAGCCGGAGCGGATCATCCAGGTCAGTTGGGGCCCGGTGCCGGTGTTGACCTATCCGGTGGACATCATCATTCGTGCCTACGACCGTTCCGGGCTGCTGCGTGATGTGTCGCAGGTGCTGCTCAATGAGCGGATCAACGTGCTGGCGGTCAACACCCGCTCGAACAAAGAGGACAACACGGCGCTGATGTCCCTGACCATCGAGATTCCGGGGCTGGACGCGTTGGGTCGGTTACTGGGGCGTATTTCCCAGTTGCCGAACATTATTGAGACCCGGCGTAATCGCACGCCATGAGTAGCTGGATGAGCGCGGACTGAACTGTGGGAGCGGGCTTGCTCGCGAAGGCGATGTGTCTGTCAAATATCAGGCAACTGACACGACGCCTTCGCGAGCAAGCCCGCTCCCACATTTGATCCTCAGCGTTCCCACTTCTGCGGAAAGAGACTGATGTATTCACTTGAAGACCTGCTGCACCTGATGAACCGCCTGCGCGACCCGCAATACGGTTGCCCGTGGGACATCAAGCAAACCTACGCCACCATCGTCCCCCACACCCTGGAAGAAGCCTACGAAGTCGCCGATGCGATCGAGCGCGGGGATTTTGATCACCTGCAAGGTGAGTTGGGCGACCTGTTGTTCCAGGTGGTGTATTACAGCCAGCTGGCGCGGGAAGAAGGGCGCTTCGAATTCGCCGGGGTGATCGACAGCATTACCCGCAAGTTGATTCGCCGTCACCCGCATGTGTTTCCCACGGGAGACTTGTACGCGCCGCTGGATATTCCGCATCTGAGCGAAGAGCAGGTCAAGCAGCGTTGGGAAGAAATAAAGGCCGAGGAGCGTGCGGAAAAATCCGACGCACCGGAGCAACTGTCCTTGCTGGATGATGTACCCACGGCCTTGCCGGCGCTTTCCCGCGCCGCCAAATTGCAAAAGCGCGCCGGGCAGGTGGGTTTCGACTGGCCGGCCGCGTTGCCCGTGGTGGATAACGTGCGCGAAGAGCTGGATGAAGTGCTCGAAGCCATGGCCGATAACGACCCGGCAGCCATCGCCGATGAAGTAGGTGACCTGCTGTTTGCGGCGGTCAACCTGGCCCGTCACCTCCAGGTCGACCCGGAAGCAGCCTTGCGTTTAGCCAACGCTAAATTCGAACGACGTTTCCGATTTATCGAACAGGCATTGCGCGAGACCCACCGTCCCATAGAAGATTGCACCCTCGAAGAGTTGGACGCCCTGTGGGGCGAAGCCAAACGCCAGGAAAAGAATCTGTCCAGCTGCGGCTGAGCCGTTGCCCAAGTGAGTAAGCACCATGAGCATTTCCCTTCGCGACCAGTTGCTCAAAGCAGGCCTGGTCAACCAAAAGCAGGCCAAGCAGGTCGGCAAAGAGAAACAGAAACAGCAGCGCCTGGTGCATAAAGGCCAGGCCGAAGCGGACGACAGCCAGGCGCGCCTGGCCATCCAGGCGCATGCCGAAAAGGTCAAGCGCGACCAGGAGCTGAACCGTCAGCAGCAGGAAAAAGCCGAGGCTAAGGCCCGCGTTGCGCAGGTCAAGCAATTGATCGAAACCTCGCGCCTGCCCAAGCTGACCACCGAGGACTACTACAACTTCGTGGATGACAAGAAGGTCAAGCGCCTGTCGGTCAACACGCTGATGCGTAACAAGCTGAGCAACGGCTCCCTGGCGATCGTGCACCACGGTGGCGGTTACGAGGTGATCCCGCGCGAAGCCGCGCTGAAGATCCAGGAGCGGGCGCCAGAGCGCATCGTCCAGATGAACGTGCTGACCGAAAGCCAGGTGCCGGATGAGGATGATCCGTACGCCGCCTACCAGATCCCTGACGACCTGATGTGGTAATGCGTTAGAAACACACATTGTGGCGAGGGAGCTTGCTGTGGCGAGGGAGCTTGCTCCCGCTGGGGCGCGAAGCGCCCCCA